>NZ_QUDH01000010.1:0-143279 GCF_003477445.1 Clostridium sp. AF50-3
TGCCGTAGCAATCCCGGACAATAAAATAGCCCCTTGCAGATTTGTCTGCAAAAGGCATCAGCCAGCCGCTTGGACTGCGGTACAGATAGCGGTGATCCAGTAAGAGAGCTACTGCCGTCTTCTCTGGGATTCCGATTTCCTTACAGAAATTCCGGATGCAGGTGCAATCTTCCGAATTTACAAAGGTGTCGAAGTAGTCTGCCTTGGGCTGTGCCGCATCCAGCTGTTTGCGGATACCCTCAAGCTGCTCTCTCTCGGCTACAAGCTCCTGTGCCAGTGTGTAGATGACCTCCGGATGCTGAATCACCTGATCCAAAATGGAATCGCTCATATACACACCATGCTTGCGAATGGACGGGAGAACTTCATCAAACACCCAGTGTTCAAATCGTTCTGCCGATGGCAGCTTGCTGTGAACGATCAGCCGGTAAACATCGCCTTCTGTGATAAAGGAGATTTCAACGACCTGCTCTCCAGCATCTCCATACTGATTCACCTTCTGAACGACCCCCTCGCGTTTCGTTAGGGGGCCTCTGCAATGGCGTTTCACTGCGGCGTAGGGATTCACATACCCCAACGCTTTCGCCACATCGCTTGCACAGAAGAAGGTCTTGCCCGCCTCTTGCAACACGCGGATCGAACCAAACTCCTGGTTCTCAAACACCTCCATCATCTGCCTTGACTGTCCGCCATGACTGCCCACATCGGTGTCATGGGTCTTCTGATTGAAATCCGTCATACCTGTTACCTCCTGCTCAAATTTGTCTCGCCGGATTTCGGGCGAAAAAAATAGAGCCTCGACCCATTCTCGTTTTCAAAGAATGAGCCAAGGCTCTATGTAACAGGATACCTGATATTAAATTTTTGCAGAATTTGTCAGAACTCGCCAAACGAACCTGACACTGTTTTTCATTCCGTTTCAGCCGGATTTTTGCCGAAAATCTGTCAAGGATATGGGGCTAATTTCCCCTCCAAAATGGCCTTCTGTAAACCCATTTTCCCACCCATTAGGCTCAAAAATAGGCCGTAAACCCATGGTAAACCCATCAAAATGGGTTAATTTGAAGTCAAATTTCCTCAAATTTCACCATCGGAATCAGGCGATTTCAGGCATAGAAAAAGCCCGGAAAATGGCGTATTTCCGGGCTTTTTTAGCATTATTAAGCTGTAGATTATCTCTTTGATAATTCCGACCCTTGAAAAATAAGGCTTTTCAAGGATTTTGTCAGTTACCCGTGTGTTACTCAAACTCCTCGGAGAGTTCTCCCGTTGTTTTATTATAACACACCCGTCCGGAACTTACACCTCAATGATGCGAACATGCTCCTGCTGACCGGACAGGAAAATTCCGTCGATAGTCTCAAGCATTTTCTTTCCCTCTACTGTGTGAATTGCCTTGATATAATACGACTGTCCTCTCACTGCACGTCCGCAGATGCTTTCATTGCCCCATGATGCAGAACGACGGAGATTCAGAGCACCATCACAATCAACGATCGCTCTTGTGGTCTTTTCCGGATAGATTGTGTCAGAATCGGACACCTGTTCCTCTGTTTTTCTTTCATCGTCTCCGGATGTCTCCTGCCCTGCTGCATCGTCTCCATCACCGGAGGTCTGCTGTCCGTTCTCCTGCTCGCTATTTGCCCCATTCTGCCCGTTTTCCGGTTCTACTGGTGTATTTCCTCCAGTGCCTCCGTTTTCGTCGTCTGTGGACGCTCCTGCGTTGCCCTGCTGTCTCTCTGCATCCTTTTCATCGGTGAGGGTTGTTGCTGCTTTGAGTTCCTCTGCGGTCATCGTGCCGACCTTGTTCCCGTCTGCATTGTAGGTGTTCACGCTACCGTCGGGATTTGTCTCCAGTGCTCCCTCCGGAACATTGTCCGTGAGTGAGCCGATGACGTTTCCGTTTTCATCCCACACAACCAGTTCCTCGTTTTTTGCTGCTGCTTTCAACGCTCCCTCGATTGTCTTGTATTCCTTGCAGTCCTCTTTTTTGAACTCCGTTCCTTTGCCTAAATAGTATAACATGTTTTCGCCCTCCTCTGCTACTTTTTGAGATATTGCTCGACGCAAATCCCACCACGTTTTTATATGCTACATACAACCACTTCACTCCGGACACATCCGTGTAATATCCATAACACTGACACGTCTCTCCGCTCTGCATTGTCGTCAAGACTTTCTTGTCTTTTCCTGTTCCTGCTCCCGACCGTAGATTCAACGCTCCTGCTCCCGTTACCTTGTACGTTCCTGCAAGGCTCTTGTTGAACCCTTTTGCGGTCTCCAGTTTCACGTTGCTATTGATTGGAACTGTCTGCGATGCACCTCCTCCAGATGTCTTTGCTCCATTGGTGAGGTTCGTCGCCACATGAGCACCATCGTTCAACAGAATGTCGCCCTCAAGCAAATACGCATCTGATGTCAGATATTTTTTATCTGTCAGCACCTCGAATCCTGCTGCCTTGAGTGCTGCCCGCAGGTTTCCGGTATAACATGCAGTGCTCACATTTTTCAGTTTCTCATTTTTCAGTCTATATCCTGCACCTTTTACGATTGCAGCAACACCGGACGAACAGTCAGCCTCGCACGGAACTGTGATTTGAGCAGGGTCGAAATTTGAATCCGCAAGGTTCGTCCAAAATGTTCCCCTGTGCGACTGACAATATCCGACCATATTGTTGACTGCTGCTGCCTTTGCCATCTGTGCAATGAGTTTTCTCGTTGCTGCATCCGGATGACGGAGAACGCATTTCCACGGTCTGTTATACCAGTTTATAACCTGCCACTCTGTTCCCGTCTGATCTCCGGCTTTTCCTCCGGAATATTTTCCTCTCTCGTCGTGTCCGCAATTTGAAATCATTTCTTTTCCTCCTTTTGTTTCTTATCTCCGGAATCATCTATCACTGACATAATGAATATAAAAGCCAGTATGAACGGAACTCCTATCCATATCACCGCCACCAATACCGACAAAATGAAAAATGTCAGTTTGACCATGATTCTGTCCTGTTCCGTTTCCTGTTCCTCGTAGTATTCCGGAAACAACTCTTTTTCCCGCTCCTCTTTTTCGGACTGCCTTTCAAGCATCCAAAAAATAACAAACGTCAAAACGAATGTAACTGCTGCCCCGATGATGTACACCGTCACCATCGTGCTCCAGTGCTGTGACATGAAAATCTCAATTTCACTCACTGCCCTCACCTGCCTCGTTCGCAATGAGTTTCTGCACCGCCTCATTGCTGTCAAGCATCGTTCTCATTTGCTCAAGAGCCTCGTCCACCATCATGCTGAACATGTCGAATGTGATGACCTTTGCAAGCCACTCAAACCTTGCCACAAACATGTCGTACACATACCGGAGTTTGAGTTTTCCTGTTCCTGCTCCCAGTTCCTTTTCTGCTTTTGTCACCGCATACAAGAGCCACTCTCTGACCTTGTTCAACTGCTTATCAGATGGCATTTTCACAAAAGAATAAATTGCGTACCCGATAGAGCCTCCCACTGCTGCTATTGCCACGATAACAAACCAATTTTCAACGATGAATTTCATCCCTGCACCTCCTCATTATTGTCTGCATTGATGTCATCCGGTTCGTTCTCGTGCTGTTTTCCTGTATCTTTCTTTGTAACCGTCTTTACTGACTTAATGAGTGCCATCGCACCGCCCTCCACTGACAGGAATCGAAATACATTCTCTGTCAATGTTGATGGTTCAGCACCCACTCTCACAAACACTATAATCGCCACAACTGTGTAGATAAATGCTGCAAGAATCATACAGATAACAACACGATTCATGAACTGACCGGAGACTTTGTTTTTCCGCTTTGCTGCCCGCTGTTCTATCCGGTACAATTTTCTTTTATGCCGGAAATACATGCGACGCTCTGCGTTCGTCATCCTGCTTTTGTTCACTTGTTGCCTCCTTTATGTGGTTGATTCTTGCCTGTTCCCGCCCTCCTGTTATTGGTCGGTCTTAATGTTCAAATTCATCCCGTCCAGTCTCTTGTGATACGATTTCAATGACTGCTCAACTATGAGAACCCTGTCGTGTAAATCCTGCACCTCTGCCCGTGTCTCTTTGTAGTCACGTTTGATGTCTTTGACATCGTCGGCAATGTTCTCCAGTTTTGTCATCATGAGTGTGTTCGCTGTCGCACGTTCCTCCGTCTCCTGCTCTGCATCCTTTTTGTCATTCCGCTTTTTATTGGAAATCCCGAAAAAGATTGCAAATGCGACGGAAATCCCGCTCAACAACAATGAGAGTTCAATCGTCACTCGGCTGCTCCTTTCCGAACGCTCCCACGTCGTCGGTGTCGCAGTATCGTCTCATGTGGTACTCAAGGACATCCAGTTTCCCGTCTGCCTCATTGACCATGTTCCGGAGTTCCTCTTTGACCCCCTCCTCCACTTTTGAGCGTTCAATCATTTCTTGCTGCTTTTTCACGATTCCGGACAACTCCTCCGTTATCTCGCACAACCGTGATATTATTTCAAGCGGTGTCATTTTACTTCACCACCGGAATATTTTTCTCCCGTGATGTATTCATATTCCTCCGCTGAAATACTTCCTTTTGTGACACGCTCTGCGATCTGTTCCTTGGTGAGAGTGCCTTTCTTGTACATTCTTTTCAGACTTTCGACAAGTATTTTCATATTAAATCAACCCCTCCTCAATCAACTGTTGTGTGTATTCGTCGATGACTGCATCTTTCTGAAACTGTGTCACGGATTCAACGATTCCTGTTGTGTTGGATGCAACAACCTCCTGCATGAGCGTCAATCTGTCATATTCCTCCCGTGACATCTCACGCTCCTCTCGCTGCCATCCGGTGATTTTCTTTCCGTCTGCATCCTCTTTCGTTGCTTTCTTGATATTGCGTCTCTGATATACCGTTGTCGGTGATGCTGTTGTGTCGAACTCCTCCGGCTGTTCTGCCTCCGTTCCGAACACTTCTCTCCATTCTTTCATGTTTTTCTCGCTCCTTTCTCTTTGAATGTTTGCTAACTATTTTCTTTAATTTCTTAACATTCACATAAGGCTTGACCCTTTGCAGGTACATGTCGTATGTGTCTGTATTGCTCAAGTAACCCATGTATGACAGAATTGCGGTCGCATCGTACCATGTGATTTTCTCTTTCTTTGCTACACGGTTGACTTTCCGTGTGCAACTCAACATGATGCTTTCCCGCAGAATCGTCTTGTCGTGATAGAACTGGAATCCCATGAAATCGAGTGGTCTCCCTTTTCTCTTTCCGGTCTTTTTCTCTGTGTAATCGAACCGGAACACCTGCCAGTTTCCTTTCATCTGCAAGTTGAACTTTTCTCTCAAGAATCTCTCAATCTCCTGCTGCATCCTGTGGAGTTCCTTTTTGTTCTTTCCGAACACCACCATATCATCCATATACCGGATATAATGCACCGCTTTCAACTGTTCTTTGATGAAATGGTCGAGAGGCTGCAACATGAAATTTGACAACCACTGCGATGTGTAAAACCCTAAAGGCAACCCGACCTCGCTCCCGTCAATTATCAGTTCGAGGATGTACAACATTCTCTCGTCTCTGATTTTCTTCTTGAGCCACGCTTTCAAGACATCATGGTCAACACTCTCGAAAAAGTGTCGAATATCCATCTTGAGAACATATTTGCAGTTCTTTTTGTCTCGCTGAATCCACCTCTCGATGTACTTTTTCCCATAATGAGCACCCCTGTTCGGAACGCTCCCGCACGAGAACTCATACATCCCTTTCATGAAAATGTCATAACACGCAGAGACGACAATGTGGTGAATCACCTGCTCATAATTGTATCGAGGTTTCTCAATCATTCTCACTTTTCTGCTCGTTCCCTCGTTGATGCAAACTTTCCCGTGTCTTGATGGTTTCCATGCCTTTTCCGGATGCGGTACGTCGTACCCCTCCGGTGCAGTGTTCTCAAGTTGCTCGACGACGTTCTTGACATGTCTCTGAATGTTGGTCGGCTCTAATATCACCGCAACGTCCGGACGTTCTGTTTTGCCCTTTGCTGCTTTATGAAATTTTTGCTCAACATTGCTATGTTCTAACATAGGCTTGTACAGGTTATTGACGGATTTCTTTCCCATCTTTCTTATCACCTCAAGGTCTTTCTGATATTCTTACTCGACCCTGCCTGCATCGGTATCATTTCCACTGGTTAGGTGTATTTCAACACCCTGCGGTGTAGGAAAAAGGTGTGCTTTTGGTTAAATGCTCCATAATTTGATAAGATTGGCTCGCCACGATGTTCGTGTTCACGTTCGTCGCAGGGTTGTTCACATTCCAGTACGACAAACCGCACTTCGACCCGTTGCCACGGTTGCCACCGAACAGGGCAAGGACGCACACCGATTCCCCTGTCATGTCAAGGTCATCTTTTTGTCATGTCGGAGATTCTATCACAATTTTTTCTGTTTGTGTCGGATGTGCCTCCCGTTTCCATCATCGTGGAAAATCCTTGTCATACCGGACACCTCGGAGGGTAAACCCTCCGAACCTCCCTTTTTATTGCGGGGGAGTATCTCCCCCGTTCCCCCTCGCTGCTTACGCAGCAGCAACAGGCGGTTTACAAGAAAGGCTCGCCACGATGGACGTGCTCACGCTCGTCGCAGGGTTGCTCACATACCAGCACGACAAACCGCACCTCGACCCGCTGCCACGGTCGCCACCGAACAGGGCAACTGCAACGATCGTATTGTTGAACCATAACCCATCACATTCGTATGTGGTCTCACTTCCGGATGCAACGGTCGGGATTCTTCCGATGTCGGATGCCATTTCCATTCTTGAACAGTAGCCTCCGGATGTTCCGGACGGTGTCAGTCCTGTGTTTGTGTACCCCGCACCTGTTGAGTTGTACGGAGGAACTGCTTTCACATGATAAACTCCGTTGATAAGCAGCAGACCTCTCAAACGTTTCCAGTAGTTCGCAAAGAAATTCTCGCAGTAAAATACTTTGACTGCCTGTGTGGTCGATGTATAACCGAAAAACTGTCCTTTTCCGTTGAGTGTTCCGGTCTGCAAGAAATTGTCGGACTGACTGTTTCCATTTCCAAACTTGCCCTGTGAGTTGGTGCTGCATGTAATCATCGTACACATTTCATACATGAGGTTGATTTCAGAAAATGACTGTTTATCCCATCTGTCACCGTTCTGCTTTGCTGCGGTCGTCTCCTGCTCGTCTGTCATGGACGCTGTCGGTGTGAGACCGGAGAGCGAACGCATCCTGCTGTTGACAACCGAACCCTCGTACATCGGGAAATATGTCACGGGCAGGACATTTCCGTCTGCGTCGGTGTGTGCGTATGCTTTGTATGTGTCATCGTACTGCTCCTCACAGAACACAACAAAATGATAATTGTTCTGTGTCCATCTCTTGACCCAAATCAGAGGAATCTCGGACATTGCATTTCCACCGTATGATGTTTTTGTGATGTCCGATGCTCCTCCGTTCAGCTTGAGAGCATGGTTTTCATGATTCAGTTCATAGTCAACCGTTCCGTCAGTTCTTACCATGACCGGACGGTTTTTCTTTACGAACCAAATATCTCCCCAGTCTCCATAATCGAACCCGCCTCCTGCGAAATTCATTCCTGCGGGTGTCATTCCAACCGCATCATAAAGATATTTGACACGGGTTGCCGGATTGCTGTCGAGGAGGTTGATTCTCATTCCATATCTTTTCGGTTTTGCTTTTGCGTCCTCGATAATTTTCTTTGTGTTGGAAAGAATCTCCTGCGACGTGGATTCTTTCGCCATGAATATTCTGTCACCTGCTGCCATTATTCACTTGCCTCCTTTGTGATTTCCTCAAAATACAACGTACCGTTTGAGATACCCATTCGATACTTGATTTGTGTCGCATCGTCCTCCAGTTCGACAGTCGTTGCCAGTGCTTTCATTTCTGCAAGCAACTCCGTTCCCTTTTTGACCATGTCGTCATAGTACGTTTTTGCATCTTTGTCCATTCCGGTCTTGATTTCTCTGACCTCCTCGATGTCAAATGCGACAGGGAGGCTCATGAACTCGGTCGAACCGTTACCGATTCGGATGATTCTGTGACCGCTTGTCGTGGTTTCGAGACCCAGTTCTCCATCATCGAGAACCCTCTTGCTCTCCGTCCACTCTGCGGTCGTTCCCTTTTTCAGAGTGATTGTTGCTGTTGCCATTCTTTTTCACCTCTTTCTCAAATTGTGTGTGACGTTCCTGCGATATACTTGTCATAATCGGTCGTGAACGGTGTTCCTCCCTTGACAAGCAGGAGGTCGGTTGATTTTGGTGTTCCTCCATCCACATTGATGTTGATGTCCGTCTCAAGTTCTCTGATGCGTTCATAATAGTCTTTGACTGCTGCCAGTATCGCATCAAGACCGGACTGACTGATGATGATTTTGTTTGCCTCCTCGGTCGCTGTCAGACATTTCTTTGTCTGCTTGATTGCTGCCTCCATCGCCTCGACACATTTTGCAATCGCCTTTGCGGTGTCATCCTCTCTCCGGCTCTCTTTGATTTCTCTTGCCTTTTCAGCAGCCTCTCTCAACCGCTCCTGTGCCTGTCTGACCGCCTCTGCTGCATCAATGGTGTTCTGTGTGTCCTGTGCGATTTGCAGAGCCTCTCTCGCTGCTGCAATGGTGTTCTCCAGTCTTGTATATTCTCCGGAGTGAATGATTTCCGATTCATCCCGCTGTGACGGAAAAATCTCCATCTCAAACGTCGCACTCGTCAGCAATGCACCATTTTGATACAACTGCACCTCACATAATGCTGTTCCGTGAACCTGCAACATGCCTCTTGTGAGAGGAATGAGAGCCTCATTTCCGGACTTTTCTCCATCGTTGTGAACGTGTGTCTTGTCCGGTTTGGTCATGTTGATAATGACCTCCACATTGTCCGGTATCTCATACACGACACCGTCCTCCATGAGCGTCACTCCGATGTACCGTGTTCCCATATCCATCTGTTTCGCTGCAACTGCAAAATGCTGTGTGTCTCCATACAAATCCACTTTGATGTGTCTAATGATTTCCAATTTTCTCACCTCCTCATGACAATTCTTGCTCGGTTCTCTGAACCTCCTCGAATGACAGTCTTGTGTTTGCCAATTCGACCTTGTTCTTTTCTTTCGTCAACGGGTATTCATAGAATTTCACAATCCTGTGGCTCTCACGGATTCCCGTTGACTTGGAGATCAGCAGCACCGTGTCTCCCAGTGCTATACTGAACACCTCTTTGTACTGTTCTTTTTTCTCCTCGTCCTGCACTGCCTCAACAAGATTGATGATTTCTGCTGTGTACGACCTGTATGGTTTGGAAAGTTCGTCCAGTTTCGCCTCCGCATCCTCTTTCAGTGATTCCGCATCCGTGTATCTTTCATCTTTCCACGTCATCGTTTTCACTTTCTTTGAATACTGGTGATTCTCAACATAATTTTTCCCGTCGATATTCAGCATCAATCCATCTTTCCCTATCGGAATGAGCCTTGTTGCAAAGTCGTATGAGTTTGACTGTACCTGCAACCGCTTGAGATTCAGACGTTCAATGAAATATGCTCCTCTGTCCTCTCCGTATTTCTCATATACCGAAATTCCCTTGTTCAGAGAATCGAACACCATCTCGCATCTATACGTTGTGATTGCCTGTTGAGCGACATCCCATGCAGAACAGTTCTGTTCTATCCGGATTGTTCTCTTTTTGGAAACATCGCACCGGATGACTTTCCATCCAGTTCCGTCGATTGCCTCTGTCAGACATTCATCGACCGTCTTTTCCACAGTCTCAAATCCCTGCGGATATTGTTTGCCCTCCAGTTCCTCGACGTTCAATGTTCCGGTGCATTTGTACCATTCCCCGCTCGGCTCGACCTGCTTGATAACAAATTCGTCCGTGTCGGTTCTGATATATCCCTCCTCTTTGATGTCCGCTGCATACCTGTTTGTCTTTCGGAACTCGAATGTGATTTCCTTATCTCCGGTCTTGAGAGTGCTTGTGATGCACGTTTCTTTTATTCCGGATAAAATACACACCTTTTCGTGTGAATCATTGTACAAATCCATCTGACCGCCTCCTATAACCACATAGGTTTATACTGCAATGTGACAAGTGCGTTATTGTCAGAGAAAATGAGATGATGTTCCTTTTCCTGCCCTGTTGTGAGATACGGAAATTCCATCAATGACACATCCTTGAACTTGTTCTCTCCGTCCATCGTTGCAAATCCTGTTTCTCCGTCAATGATGACGGTTGCTCCTCTCGGAATCGTGTCGATAATAATTTCACCGCAGGAAAGACCGTTGATTCTTAACTGCTCAATGTACTCCGTTGCTGTGATTGTCAGTCTGCACGGTGTCGCCCTGTTTCCCTGTGCCTCAAATATTGCCTCATACGCTCCCTGCCAGTTCAAACTCACTTCGTCGCTGAACCAGTACCCCGTGAATTTGAACTCTGCTGTGTACCGTGTTTTCGTTATTGTCTTGCTCAACGAGTTCCCCGTCATATATGCCTTAAAATGGCGACTGTACCCGTCCAGTGTAAGGACAACACCTTTCTGCAACTCTGCATTGAAATCACTGACATGTTTTTGAACCTCGTCTCTGTCTTTTCCTCTGAACAGGACTGTCACTGTCAGTCCGGACAATGGTGTGTATGTTTCGGATTCCGACGGTATCAATGCCCCGTCGAACATCTCCACCGTCACCCCCGTCTGTGGAGGCTCGAAATCAACTGTCAACTGCTTTGCATCGAATGACCGAATGTCTATGCTGTCAATTTTCATGTCCTCACCTCCGTTTTTTTGTTGCTATTGCAAGATTATCACTGACCTTTTCGGTCGTTCTGCTTGCCACTTCGTCTCCGTCAATATAGTTGTGAACCTCGATAAAAGCGTTCACATTCTGATTGATCGCTTTCAGCTTTCGGTCAAGCATTGAGTTCAATTCTGTGTAGAACTCTGCAAGTGGCAAAATTGCCTCTGCTCCTGCCTCTCCTCCGACCATGAGCCTCGTTCCATTCATTCCGAACACTGTCGGACTTGTCATGATTCCTCCTGTTTTGTACCATTCAACACCGAATGACGGTACAGATGGAGGGTTCAGACTGAACGAACCGGATATACTAAAATGTGGCATTTTCAAATGTGGCAATGACCACTCAAAATTGAAAAATCCCTTGATTCTGTCGATAGCATTTGAGACCGCTGTCTTTGCGGATTCCATCTTTTCGCTGAATTTTGCTCGTATGCTCTCCATGACTGAACCGACCGTTGAAAGAGCACCGTTCAATTTTGTCGAGAAAGATGACTTAATGCTGTCGAGTTTTCCACCTGTCAACGTGTTCGCTGTGGACATGAGTGAGTTCATCGTGTCCTTGATGCCTGTGAATGTAGCCGACACAATTCCTTTCATGCCCCCGCCTTTTTCGTTATAGGCAGATTTCATATTTTCCAGTTTTGTGGAAACATTGGTCTTTGCGGTCTCCATGAGATTTGTCGCCGTGTCCTTGATGTTTGTAAACCTCGTTGACCATCCCTGTTTTACGCTCTCGACCTTGTTTGTAAAATCGTTCTTGAGTGACAGGAGTTTGTTGCTCGCATCTGTGTTCCACTGCTGCATCGTCGTTGAAATCGTCGATTTCATGTGAGACCATCCGGTTGACACATAGGACTGTATTCCGGAAATCTTCGTCGTGAAATCGGTTCTGATTTCCGTCAGTTTATTTGATGCGTTTGTTTTCCACTCGGTCATCTTGGATGTGACCGTCGTTTTCATATTCTCCCAACCCTCGGAGACTTTCGTCTTGATTTCCGATGTCTTTTCGGAGAATTTCGTCTTGATTTCTGTCAGTTTTCCTCCCGACAGATTATCAACGAACGTGAATCCGGCTGTGTAATAGCCTTTGATTCCCTCCCATCCTGCTGCAACTACTCCTTTAATACCGCCCCCGTTTTCCTCATAGGCGGTTTTCATGTTCCCCAGTTTCTCCTTTGCGGTGTCAACTGCTGCCCCCATGAACTTTGTGACAGTATTTTTCACCGCTGAAAACGTCTTTGTCGCTGCTTGTCCGACTGCACTATTCGCAACCGAATCTTTTATCTCGTTCACCTTATTCGTGACCGCCTCTTTTGCTTTCGAGAACGCTCCCGTTATGGTTTCCTTGATTGCGTTGAATTTCTCCTTGACGTTACTCCACAACTCGGATAATTTTTCTTTGACCTTATCCCAGTTTTTATATAAAGCGATTCCTGCTGCGATCAGTCCTGCAATCAGTGTCACAATTAAAATAATCGGACACAGATTCATGACTGCATTGAGGGCGGTCTGTGCCACCGTCATTCCTCCAGTCACTCCGGTCGCTGTCGCTGTTGCTGCGGTATGTGCTGCCTCCGCTGCTGCCCCTGCTGTGTCTGCTGCTGTTCCTGCTGCGGTTGCTGCTGTCTTGGCTGTTATCTTTGCGATGATTCCTCCGACAAACGATGCAAACTGTTGACCTGTTTTCACCGTCGTCGATATTCCCTGTGCTACTTTTCCGAATCCGATTGCTAAAGGACCCACCGCAGCCACCACAAGACCGACCTTGATGATTGTCTGCTGTTGCCCCTCGTCAAGAGAGGTGAACCACTTTGTCAGTTCTTGAATCTTTGTCGTCACCTTTTCGATGACTGGTGCTGCTGCGGTCTGTGCTGTTGTCGCCAGTGTTGACAATGCCAGTTTTGCATTGTTCATCGCTATTGTTGCATTATCAATCGGGTCGAGTGTTCCGTTGTATGTGTCCTCGACCGTCGTTCCATATTCTGACATTGAGGATGACAGGCTTGTGAGGTCAATTCTGTTCTCTCGGATTGCTGTCGCCATTTCCGCAGCACCCTTTTTCCCGAACAGTTCTGTCGCAATCTGTAAAGCCTCTGTGTCCGTCTTTGCGTTCTTAATGCTGCCGATTGTCTCCTCCAGTGCGACATCCATTGACTTTCCCTCGGCTGTTGCGTTCTGCAATGCCTTTTTCAGTCCTGCCAGTGCTGTCGTAGAATCAACACCGTTCGCATCGAATTGAGCCATCAAATTGATTGCTTGTGGTAATGACAACCCCATCTCTTTGAACGCTGAATTGTTATCCAGTACATAACTTTCGAGTTTGTCAACGGAAATTCCTGTCTCCTGTGCTTTTGATGTCAGCAATCCCAACAGATTCCCCGTCTGTGATGTGTCTATGTTCCACGCTTTCATGATTTTGTCCACTTGGTCAACAGACTGTGTCACATTCGTTCCGTTTATGCTCGAAAACTGAATGAATTGCGTTGACAGGCTCTCCAGTTCCTCTCCTGTCGAATGAAATCTCGTGTTTACTTCACCGATAGCCTCTCCGACCGTTGACATGTCCTCCGGCATACTTCCGAAAACATTGTCCGCAGATGCGGTCAATCCCTCCAGTGCCTCTCCGGTTGCTCCGGTCTTTGTCACTATCGTGTCATATCCCTCGTCGAGTTCCTTGAACGCTGCGATTGATGCTGCTCCTATTGCAGCAATTCCCGCAGAAACGACGGACATTTTCTTTCCGAAACTCTCCATCTTTTGTCCTGCTTTGTCACAACCGCTTGCAAATTCATTCAGTTTATGATTTTTCAGTTCCTTGTTTACTTTTTCGAGTTCAGATTCCATCTCGACGAGTGATGCTTTTGATGCGTTCGTCTTTGTGGTCTGATTTGCAAGAGCAGTCTCCGTCTTTCCTATTGCTGTCTCGTTTGCCTTAAATTCCTGCTCCAGTTTGTCGAGTTCCTCTTTCAGTGCCTTTGACTGCTCTGAATTTGCTCCGGTCGCCTTTGTTGAATCCTCATAGGCTTTCTTTGCTGCCTCGACCTTTGTTTTCAATTCCTCCTGCTTTGTCTTTTGGTCTGAAAGTTTCTGTGTGAGTTTTGCTTGTTGCTCACTGTTTAATTGAACGATATTCTTTTGCAGAGTGATTTTTTGAGTGAGGCTCTCGGCTTTCGCCTTGAGTTGGTCTGCTGCCGAACCGAACGCTTTTGCTTGCGTCTGTGCCAGTTTGAACTCACTGGATAACACTTTCATCTGTGACGCAGCGGATTTCATTTGTGACTGATAATCAGACGAATTTGCTGAAATCTTCACGCTTGTATGTGCCATCGGTTCTCCTCCTCTCTGTGTTATGTGTTCTCGTTCACCGTTTCAAGTTCAAATTTCAGATATTTCAGCAGTTCAATGATATTTTCTTTCATGCACTGCCCGTATGATTCCCGCATGAGCCGAATCGCAATTTTTGTCACACGGTCAACGATTTCTCCGCATATCTTCCATGTGTTCTGTTCTTCCTGCTCCTCGTCCTCATACCCATTCTCACGGTCATATTCGTCGAACGCAGATGTCTCTCTTTCGATTGGCTCTGTCTCGACAATGTTCAGCAACGCATCGGAAACAATATCCTGCATGATGAAATGAATCCCCTTTGATGCTGTCAGAAATTCAATGACATCCACCTCACCCAGTTCATCGAGAGACATCCTGTTTCCGAATATCTCTTGAATAATTCTTTTGTTGAAAAACAGTGCATCCGTTATTTTGTCCGAACCGTTTTTCTCCATGAGTGCAGCATATTTCTTGTACTGCTCAACCGTTATGTTATTGATGAATACTTTTCCTGTGCTGCAAGTGATTGTTATTTCCGGAATCACTTGCCACTCTGAAAATTTTTCATCATCTTGTCCATTCTCTTGTTCATTTCCTCTGCGATTCCCATGTCAATCATGTTGAACTCGATGACGATTCCTGCTGCATCCAGTCCGCTCTCTGCGTCCTTTAACTCGTCAACCGTGAACTGATTTCCGTATGCTTTGCAGATGAACAACATCATCGCCTCAATTTCCTGTCGTGAGTATCTTTTTGACGCTCTCTCGGATGTCGCAGCGTCAATCTGTTCTGCAAGTTCGAGATATTCCATGTATGTGTCCGCAGACATTTTCTCCATTTTGAACTCTTTATGATTCACGATAATTTTTCTATTCATTGAATTATCCTCCTGTTATATCCTCTCTTGTTTTACGCTGCTGCGTCCGGTGCTTCCTGCACTTTTGAGAACCAGTCTTTGATTGCTGTTGCTGCATCCGTGTCCTCTGCTACAAGGTTGGATTCATCAACAGATACCTCATACAGATTGTCGATGCTACGCTCGTAGAAACTGCCTTGATGCTCTTGGTTGTAGGTGACAGTTTTCCCTCTTTAGTGCTTGCCTCCTCGCTGATACCCTCTGCAAACTTTCCGACATAAAGCCACTTGAACTCATATTTTCCGTTGAGTTTTCTTTCTCTCCATCCGACAGCGACCTCCGGTGCTCTGTCGTCAGATGACTTTCTCAAGAATCCTTTCTCGTACAACTGCCCGAACAGAATCACTCTGTCCTGCGGTGCAAGAGCATTGATTTCCAGTTCGACATCTGTTCCCTCGTATGAGGTGATGACCTCCTCGGTGTTATCGTCGGAGTAGATTTTCTCACTTGTCCACTTTTCATCAATTTTCGCTTTGATTGCCCTTGCTAATTTCACCGGAGTTCCGGCTGTGTATGCTGTTGCAGTATTGCTCTGCACCAGTGCGATGTAGAAATCTTTCAGACCGCAAGTTCTACTCCTTACAATCTGCTGTGTGGTTTCATTTACCTGTGTTACTGTTTCGCTCATGATTTTTCCTCGCTTTCATAATATTTTGTGAATCGCTGTGCTTTCATATAGATTCCATCCTCCGGTTTTGAATCGTCTCCGTTTCTCCCCTCGAATGAGAACCCACTCTCTTTCATGAGAGACTTGATTTCCCTTGCCAGTTCCACCTCGTCCTCCTTTGAGAAAATGGTGACTTGCAAGGAAAGTGTCACTCCCTCCGCATCATCATCCGAAAAATTATCATCGGTTTCGCCCAAATCCCACAATGTCACATGACATTTGTTGAGGTCTTTGTCATACCACCCCTGCATCACGGTGATTCCTCTGTCCTCTATCGGCTTGAGTGCGTCTGATGCGTCTTTTATGATGTCCGGACTGCTGTCCATGCTTATCACCCCACTGTCCTGTCTAAATACGCTTGATATTCCTGTTCTGCTATCTTTTGCAGTTCTGCATCTGCCTCCCTGCCTGTTGCATATATGAACTCTTGTGGCGGTCTGTAAATCGTTCCCCAGTTAATAAAACGGACGTAGAAATGACCGCCCTCGTCCTGTGTGTTCTTTTCCCATCCGACATCTGCTGTCGCTCCCGTACCGTTCACCTTTACTTTCCCGATAGGGATTTCATCTGCTGCATGTGCGGACACTGATGATTTTGAACCGAACCCTCGCCCACTTTTTTTGATGTCCTTTGACTTTGGGATTTTTCCGGACATGATTCTCTGTACAACTGGTTCTCCTTTTTCAGCGATCGTTTTATTCACCTGTGCAATATCTTCATCCGATGCAGCACTTTCAAACGCTTTTACCAGTTCCTCCAGTCCTTTGAACTCAATGTCAATTTTCATGTCCTCACCTCCGTGTCAGAATGTGACACCTATGCAACCGCACGACATTTCACAAGCACCCATCCGTTATCTGTGAACATCGGTGATGCGTCATAGATGTCGAATCGTGTTCCGTCATACTCTGCATAGAACTCTTTCATTTTCTTTCTGACCTCTTTCATCCGCTTGCAATTCCGAACCTTGAAAACAATGGTGTTCTCAAGACCTGCTTGCAGTGCTGTGTATTTCTCATTTGTTCCCAAACTCTGAACATCGCACCAACACTCATAAAACACCTCTGTGGTCGGTTCTTTCCTGCCCTCCTTGATTTCTGTGGTCACTCTGATTATTTTCACCCGTCCGGTCATTCACTGCTCCCTCCATACTTTTCATTGAGTAGCATGGTTGAGACCGCATTTGTGAGTTGCTGTGTACCGTTCTGATACTTCTCCCTGTGGTCATACAATTCCTTGACGAAAGAATATACAAGCAATCTCTGACGGGCGGTCAAATTGTATGGGTCGAAATTCGGAATCAGTTCCATCAATTCCTCTGATGCAATCGCCTCAACCATAGTCTCGACAATGTCCTTGTCGTCGTCATAGTCGATGTGATTGTATTTCATGCAGTCCTCAACCAGTTTGTCTCTATACTCTTTCTTTTCCTCGTCCGTCATTTCATTCACCTGCTTTCAATCACAGGGCGGGTGTTCCCGCCCTGCTGCATTTCTTATCCCTGCACAACTTCCGTGATGTTGCCTTTGATGATTGCTCCATCATCAACAGGCTGCACGTCGAAACGGTCACGAACCTTGATTCCGGTCATGTCTTTCTCCCACAAACCTGCTGCCTTGTCGTTCATGTCGATTGTGATGACATTTCTGTCAAATAATGTGATAGCCTCTTTTAAGTCGCCCATATACACAGGATGCTTGTATGCGGACACCTTTGCATCGACTGTCGTTTCCTGCTCCTGTCCTTTGCAAGTTACAACATACTTTCCTTTCACGACTTTCCATGCTGTTACGTCGGACGTTGCTGATGCGTCGATTGCTGTGGTTGTTCCGTCGATTGCTAATTTGCTACCGGAGATTGTGAACGCAGGTGAGTACACTGGTTCAGATTTCGCAGTCCTGTTTGACACCTTGGCAATCGGATATTTACCGAACAACATCATCTGTGTCGGCTGTGTAGGATTCGGCTGCAAAATGTACTTTCCATCCTTATCCTTTAACTTGTCGAGGTAGTTGTACCCGTTCTGATTTGCGATGACCATTGCTCCGGTTGTGATAGCAGGGTCGAGACCCACGTTGAACACGTCCTTGAGGCTGTCGATTGTGGAAATCACAACCTCTTTTCCCTTTGTCATCTCGTCCGCAACCTTGAGAATCATCGCATTTCTTGTCGCCTTTGTTTTCTTGGCAATCCATTTGTTGATGTATGCCATGACATTGGCTGCGGTGTCCTCAAACAGTTCTGCGGTGATTTTTAAGATGCCACCTTTTTTCTTGATTGCATACACAATCTTTTTGAACTTCGGCTCATCCATGTCGGGGAAATCCGCCTCCTCGTCCACATTGTCGAACGGAGTGGAATCTGCATCGACCTCAATGTTTCGAGAACCGCTCTTTGTGGTCACTCCCTCCACATTGACATACTGCTCCAGATTATCCTCTGAACGTCTTAACTCGATGATGTCTGTTCTGATGTCCTCCGGAACGGTGACACCGATTCCCATTTCATCATCGTCTCCCTTTGTGGTGTCTGTGCTTAACGCATCCTTGTACACCTTGACATCTCCCTCGTCCGGTTCTCTCCTTAAGAATCCGCATTTGACGATATTGACGAACGCTTTCACGAGGTTTTTCTTGTCTGCTTTTGCCCCGATGGTCTTTGCTGTTCCCGTCGCCACCTTGTCCTCGATCTCCTCATGTTCCTCCTCGTCCAAATCGAACAGGAGGTCAAACTTTTCCTGTAACTCTTTGAGTTCCTCTTTTGCTGCCTTTGCCTTGTCGAGTTTTCCATCGTTCACAAGGCTCTTGACCTCATTCTTTTTGTCGTTGATTGCTTTCAACAGTTTCTGCATTTCCTTGTTCATGAATCATGTCCTCTCTTTCTTAAATTCCATACATGTCGAGGTCTGCAAGAATATCCTGCTTTTCTGCCTCGATTCTCTGTTTCTCTGCCTCTGCTGCATTGTTCCTGTTCTCCAGTTCCGCAAGCACCGCATCGACAATGTCCTTTGTGGCTGTTCCTTTGATGCTCTCCGGAACATGGTTGTATTTTTCAAAATAATCTGATGCACACGCTGCGACTGCTGCCTTTTCATCAATCAAAACGTCGAAATACTCTGCCAGTTCTGCACCGCTGAACCACTTTTCTTTCGCCATGAAAGACTTGATTTTGTCTCTCGTCACACCCTCTTTCAAGTGTTCCTCGTAAACGTCGAGAATTGAATCCTCGCATAAATCAAGTTGTTTGATGACCTCTTTGAAATCGTCTGCGTTGCCCCATGCCATACATAAAGGCTTGTGAATCATCGCCTGTGCTCCTGTCGCAAAATGCAGTTCATCACATGCGAACATGATGACAGATGCGATTGACGCAGCCATTCCATCAACATATCCGACTTTGTGTCCGGAGTATCGTTTCAACTGGTTATAGATTGCCAGTCCTGCGAATACATCACCGCCACCGGAATTGAAATAGATGTCGATGTCCTCATACCCATCCAACTGGTTGAGGAAATCTGCGATGTCCTGCGGGCATCTGTCCTCCTCGAACCACATGGATTCCCATGTTGCTGATACAATGTCACCGTAGAAATACAAGGAACATCTGCTCTGTTCCTCGTCCTGTTCCAAATCCAAATAGCCGACATTTTCAACTTTTCCGCTGCGTTTATTCTTTTTTGTGAAATCAAAACGTCTTTTCTTTGCCATGATTATTCACCTCCCTCCTGTTCTTCCTCGTCCTCTGCCTCGTCGGTTTCGTCCGGTTGTCCTGTTGTGTCCGGCTGCTCTGTGTCCGGCTCTGTTTCTTCCTCCGGTTGCTCCGGTTTTTCGGTCTCCTCTTGCTCGATTTGACCTTTCTGATATGCTGCTCCTGCCATTGTCAGCGGAACGATGCTGCCATTTGCAAGTAAAGTGTCGCCACCCTCTCCATCGGGGAGGTCAAGTTTGCGTCGTGCCTCATTCGGTTTCATGATTGAGCCACTGACACCGTTTTTCAGGTATTCCATTTGTGTCTTTGAATCTGTCCGGAAAAGAACTTTTTCATTGTATTTGTAATAAAAACCGTCATCC
This sequence comes from Clostridium sp. AF50-3, assembly GCF_003477445.1. NCBI lineage: Bacteria > Bacillati > Bacillota > Clostridia > Eubacteriales > Clostridiaceae > Clostridium > Clostridium sp. AF50-3. The sequence continues at coordinate 19,801 of NZ_QUDH01000010.1, forward strand.
TGCTCCTCGTCCGTCAGCATTTTATAGTTGATTTCTTCCTCATACTGCTTGATGACGAACAGTTCTGTATCAACGTAAAAAGACAACTGCTGCAACTCACTGTTTGCATAGGACGACTTTGAATAGTCGTTGATTTGATTCGGTTTCACACCGAACGCTGCTGCGATCTGCAATGCAGTGTATTTTTTCAATTCAAAGAACTGTGAATCTGACAATTTGATGTCGAGTGGTGTCAGTTTCATCCCTAACGGTACGGGAATGATTTTCCCTGTGTTCCTCGCTCCGCTGCCAAAATCCTCGAACGACTTCACAAGTGCCTCTTTCGCTTTATCATTCAACTCTCCCGTATATTCAAGCGTCGCTTTTGCTGTCAGTCCGCTCTCATATAGGCTGTTCATATATCTCTGTGACGCTGATGCTCCGGAAATCGTGTCACGGAGAATCTGCTGAACTGGTAAACCTGTCACACCGTCAAAACTGAATGATGTTTTGAAGTGCATGACCTCACTCGTGTCAAATACATACTGACTTCCGGATGTCGGGTCTGTGTAGACATACCACAAGCGTCCTTTTCCTGCGAATATGCCTGCATCATCCACAACAATCTGAACACAATTCGATTGCATCACCCACAGGTCAAGAATTTTGACCTCTCCTCCGTATTTCTTCCGGATGAATTTCTTTCTTATGTACACATAAGCGTTCCCGTAGTGATTGCGGTTGATTTCCACTGTGTTCCAAAATACCGTCGGTGTCATGAACGGGTTCGGTCTCTTGGTCAGCAGTCTCGACGTGTCCGTCTGTTCTGCCTCAATGATTCCTTTGTCCGTTCTCTGATAATATTTGATAGGCATTTTCGCAAGAGTTTCCGACAGCATCTTGAGACATGTGAAATATGTCACCTCTGATGTTGTCTTTCTCCTCCTGCTCAAACCCATGCTCTCAAGGAATGACGGTGAGTTTAGCGTCATCACCCCGCCTGTCAGTTCCGTTGAATCACTGACCTCCGGTGCAGTTTCACCTTTCCACCAGTTCATCAAACTGTTTGCTATTTTTCTAAATGGGTTCATTCTTTCTCACCGCCTTTCCCCATGTATTTCTCATACATTTCAAGCCACTCATTCACGACCTCATTTGTGTCCGGCTTATACTCCTCTTTCATTGCTGCTTTCCATGCGTCGATGATTGCGTCAATCGGGTCGATTCTGTCCTCGTCGAGTGCCTTGTCGATTTTGATTTCACCGTAACTGTTCGAGATAGTCTTTGCATTTGCAATCGACCACGTCAGCAGTTCATCGAACGGAACAACCTTGCCTTTTCCGACTTCTGTTCCCTCAATCACGACGTTTCCTGCTTTTATCTCCAGTCTGAAATCAACTGTTGCGTCATTGAGTTCCTTTGCTGTCTGTGTAATTGCCACAGAATCAAATCCCAGTGCCTCAAGGTCTGACAGGAACGCAGATGCGTTGTGCGGGTCATAACACACAAGTTGAGGTTTCAAATCATTCTGTTTGATTAAATCCTCAAGGTACTTGATGATGTACTTGTAATCTGTCTTTATTCCTCCCAGTGTCTCCGTGACTGTCACGAGACCTTTTGAAATCCATACATCATACGGAACTTTGTCCGTCTTGATATGCTCGTCCACTCTGCTCGCAGGGATGAATGAATGAGTATGCACAAAATACTTTTTCACACCGTCAACCATGTACGGGATGACGATTGCGATGGATGTCAAGTCGCCTCCGGACGACAGGTCAACTCCGACATAGCATTTTGAGCCTCTGAAATCCTTGAGCGTTCGCAATGCTGCACATCGTTTCCAGTCTTTAATGTCCTTGATGTACAGTGCGTTTGACCACTGCATCCACATGTTTAACTGCTTAACGAGGAAATCTCGCAAATCCTCCCCGCCCATATCACGGGCAGTATTCGCAACCGGAACGAGATTCTCCAGTGCATCCTCGTCATATTCGAGAATCGGGTTTGCTTTTATCCAGTTCTCCTTTTTGTATAGGTCATCCGCTGTGTCCAACTGTGCTATATACACGAACTGACTGTCGTTCTCAAACACACCTTTCAGCAGATTGCAGCAATACTCATATAACTTGTAGCAAGGCGATTTCAAATCGAACCCCGCTGTCGTTATGACGGAGATCAGTGCGGATTTTAATTTCTTGATACCTCCCTCAAGCAGTTTGTACATCTGATTTGTCTTGTGAGCGTGGTATTCGTCAACTATTCCCAAATATGCACGGTGTCCGTCCAGTGACTTGGTATCTCCGGATAATGCCTTGATTTCCGAATGTGTACAGAGACAATCTATCGTGTGATTATGCTCATGCACCTTGAACCACTCCGACAAATCCTCGTCGGAATTGATGAATTTTACAATTTCATCAAAAACAATGTTCGCTTGGTCTTGTTTTGTCGCAGTACAAAAGATTTTTCCGTATTTGTACCCGTCAAAATTGCCATAGTAACACGCTAAAATACCATTGATGAACGACTTTCCGTTCTGTCTGCCTAACTGTACATAGGACGTTCTGAACCGTCTGTGACCCTTTTCTTTTGTCCTCCACCCATTCAGAGACCCTAAAATGAAACACTGGAACGGGTACGCTGTCACATTTTCCTGTTCGTCACCCTCTGCGATTGTCAATTCTTCCGCAAAATTGATGATTTCCTCGGACTTTTCAACGTCGAAATAATATTTGTATGGTGCTGCTTTCGCTTTTTCGAGGTCGTCAAGATGCCTTTGACATGCCAGTCTGACATATTCACCTGCAATGATGACACCTGCAACGACATCAAGAGCGTATTGTGTGCAACGGTCGGTCACTGTTGCCCCTGCTGCCATTTATGAACTCGCATACTTGGCGAATTTGTTCTCCGGTTTTGTTTCCTTTGCTTTCGGAACTACCAACCGGCACCGACTGCTGACCGTCATTCCGAAATCCGATGCCCCCTGCCGACATTGTTTCATGCAGCGGTCTTGTATAATCATGAGACGCTCCCTCTCACCGTTCACAACCTCCCGTGTTCCGACCTGTACACGTTCCTGTTCTCCTGTGTCCGGATTCTCTCGCATCTCATAGACCGGAACATCGACCATCAACGGAGTTTCTCTGATTTTGTCCGTTATCTCGATGTATTGGTCTTGTGCAATCAGTAATCTCGCCAGTGCATCACAATCCACGTTCGCAATGAGTTTGATTGCAAGCAGTTCTTTTGACAATTTCCGGAATTTCTTCTTTTGTTCCGGTGTCAAATATGCCGGAGGCTTGACTTTGTCGTTTGGGGCGACCACCTCCGCATTTTTCTCGCCTCAATCTCTGCTTTTGTGAGGTGTTTTTTTCCTTTCATGACCACCAAATCGGTCGGTTGTCTCTGTCCTGCCATGCAGCATCAACCCCCTTTCCGTCCAGTGTTCACGAGTTTCGTGTCACATTCTGACACCTTTTCGTCACTCCCCTGTGTCTTGATTTTCTCGTGGGGAGTTTTCTCCAAAGAAAAGAGGGGGTGCGACTAAGAAACGGTCACATAAAACTTTTTCATATCCCCCTGCCTCTTTGAAATGGTAATCAATCAGCGACCTCAACTGTGTCTGTGTTGCTTTCATGCTTGCATTGCTCTGTTTATATAGTGCTGTGATTGTGTTGTGTGTCCGATGGCTCAAGGGTATCAAGTTCAATGGGTTCAACCTCTGCTCCCAGTCCTCCTCAAGTTCTATGATGTGGTGGATGGGGTCTGAATCTTTCAGTGTTATCAACTGGTGTTCAACATACAGAGCATATATATCCACATACTCATACACACTCATGATGACAGGTCTCAACTCCCGCCATTCCTTTGACAGATAGAACTCTGCTGCTCGTGGGTCTCTGCGTGTATTGTTATATGTCACATGCCTTGACTGCTGCCTTGCCTCGCACTGCTCGCACATGGTCAATGCCTGTGGGATAAGGCGACCGCATCCCTTACATGCTTTCAATAACACACTGCTCACTCCTCTCTGTCCATCGGTCTCCTGCTGCCTCTCATGTCTTTCAAGAGGCGGGCATACATCGCACATGATAGTGTCCTGCTGCCCGCATATAACAGGAGGGCAAACAGGCAAGAAAAAAGCGACTGCATCTCTGCAATCGCTCACTCAACTGTTCACGTTATCATATTAGCACGTTTATATTTGCTTTTGTTCACCCACTTTTTACCCCCGAAATCACCCTCATTTCACCCCGTTTTCACTCTCATTTCACTCCGATTTTGTCATTTTCGATTGCTTTTGCACCGAATAATTTGATTGAGAGACGTTCTGTCATTGATCTGCACCACTTTTTCGGTGAGTTCTTTCCGCATCCTGTCTCCCTCACAATATCCTCGTATGACTTGCCCTTGATATATACTGCCTCAAGTGCGTCGTACTTGTACCCCTCACCTGCTGCCTCTGCATCCTCTTTCAGCGATGCAAGAGCCTTTTTCATGTGCTCGAACAGAATGACCGTCTCTGCCTTGCACTCTCTGATGGACTGGAGGAACGCTTTCTCTGCCGAAATGTTATATCTTGATACATCGTCAATCTGTGATACTTCCGAAATTGCATCCTTGATATATCGCTCTATTTCCCGATAATTCTCAAGATATACCTGTGTTTTCTGAATTGCTGTCATTTCTTTTTCTGTCTCCACGTCGTTTTCCTCCTTTTGACCTTTTCAGAGGCAATCCATGATATTTCCTCCAATTATTCGACTTTTCCTGCCTCCTCAGTCTGTATATGCTCTCAAATGCGGTCAATGCCTCTTTTGCACTGATTCCCACTTTCAAAAGAGCATCTTGCAGGTTTTCTCCTCCTGCTGCCTTGATTTTCTCCGGATGCTCCGGAGATTCCGTCTTTTTCAAGACCGTTGCTGCCTCTGCTGCCTGTTCGATGATTTCAGACACCTCTTTCTCTGTCTTTCCCGCTGCCCGCAGTTTTGAAATGACGTTTTTCACCTTTTCCACGAATCCCATGTCTCCATCCTCCTCCGCACCTAATTGAAAGGGAGTTCTTCGTCGATTCCGTCCGGAATATTCATAAAACCGTCACCTGCGTCCGAATACCCTCCGTTGTTCCCGTCCTGCTGCCCTGCTGCTTTCTTACTCTCTGCAAATTCCTGTTCCTCGACAATCACGTCCGTGGTATAGACCTTTTGACCGTCTCTGTTCGTATATGACCCCGTCTGAATCCGTCCAGTGACAACCACTTTCGTTCCCTGCTTGAGATATTTTTCTGCGAACTCTCCATCTCGTCCAAACGCAACGCAGGAAATGAAATCCGCTGACTGCTGCCCGTCTTTTGCTCCTCTGCGGTCAACCGCAAGTGTATATCGTGCGATTGCCATTTCCTCCTGCGAATTATTTCTCGGTGAATATCTGACATTCGGGTCTCTCGTGAGACGACCCATCAAAATGACCTTGTTCATCCGTTTTCCCTCTCTTTCTGCAAAATATACTCATTCTGTGCTTTCTGCAATTCCGTGATGCCCTTTTTGAACTGTGCATCATCTCCATTCATGCAGATTTCAAACAATTCCTCATATCTGTCAATATTCTCGGTGATGAACGCTGCCTCTGTCTTTGAACGTCTCTGCGTGAGGAACATTCCTTTGATTGTCTCTCTCATGGTCTCGCAGTTCTGTCTCTCCTCCTCCGTTTCCGGATGAGTTTCTTTCAGCATCTTATCGACAACCCTGTCCACCGCATCCGCAATCTGTTCTTTCCATCCGGATGACGCTTTTTCATCAATGAGTTGTGACTGGATGTCCTCGAACGATGCTCCCGCTGCTGCTCCCGTGATTCTGATGTCCTTTTTCCCTTTTGCTGCAATCAGAATCAAATCATCGTCATACGCTGCCATGTAATAGTCGAATTTTGCATTGAAATTCTCTTTCGGATTGATGATGACCTCCGGCTCACTGCTGCCCTCTGTCTGAATCATCACACCGATGTATTTCTGACCTGTTCCCTTTGCCTCAATGAATAATGCTTTTAATTGCCCTTTTTTCAATTTCCTGTTCCTCCCATAGTCAGCAGCCTCTCAAATAACTGCTCATATAGTGCCTTGAATGTGTCACGCTCGGTCTCAAGTCTCACAACAATCTCCGATGTCTCTCCTGCTGCCTCCTGTGGCTTTTCGGTTTTCTTTTCTTCTAACGACTGCTGCATCGCTTGAATTTTGTTGCGATAGTATTCAATTTCCTCCTGCTGTTTCTGAATCGTCTCATTGTACTGCTTTGATGTCTTTCCTCCACCGCTCAACTGTAAGGAAATCATGAGAGCGATGTCGATGTTTTTCATTTCCTGCTCCGATACCTGCCCGATGTAGTTATTCACACGGTCGGTCGATACTGACGATACCTGTTCACACAATACTGTGGATAATCGTCCGGTACTGCGGACGGTCACATGTGTCGGGAGGTCTGTTTTCGGTTGCGTCGTCATATACACAACCTCAATCACTCCGGAGTGCTTGTTGTTTTCGTCATTGCTGACTACAACTGCGGGTCTGTCCGCAAATTGTTCACTCCCGTTCGTCGCCCCCCCCTCGTGCGATATAGAATATCTCTCCTCGTCTGATGTTATCCATTGCCTTTTTCCTCCTTATTCCACCACCATCATTCAGCATCCTCTTTCATGAGTGATGTTGCCATGATGCAATATCCGTCCTCAAGACCTGCAAACTCCTCAAGGATATATGTCACAAGCACTCTCACGGTGCGTCCTGTGTTCTTTCCGTCCTTGAACTCCATCATCTCAAGGATGTCGCCTTTTTTATAGCCTCTGTCATTCTTCCGGAGTTCAAATGTCTTTTCTCCGGATGCAACCTCCTCAAAAAATGTCGCTCCCAGTTTAATGTGATGCACTTTCTGACCGTTCTCCTGTGTGTCTGACGGGAGGTTGTTCATCTTCTCCTCCTCTGCCTGTTCACGGAGTTTCTTTTTCGTCTCACGGTCGATTGCATCCTGCTCCTCGTTATATCTCTGCTCGTCTGTCTTGTATGCCTCTGCACGGTTCTTGTACTGGTCGCATGAGGTACATGTTCCGGTCTTTACGTTGCAGGTCTCGTATTCTGTGCAGGAATAGCAGATTGATGTGATTCCCTCCGGATGCGGTGTCTCATAATCGTCGCCCGCTTTCTTTTCTTCCGGAGGATTCATGCTGTTTTCTGATGACTGCTGCCCTGTTGTGTCTGAATCTGACACGGTGTCCTGCTGCCCTGCTGCATCCTGCTCCTGCTCCGGTTTCTGCGGTGATTTCATGTCCTTGATTTCCGTATAGGACAATTCTCCGCTTTCCTTGTATTTTGCAAGTGCCTCCTGCTGCATCTCCGGAGACATCCCACTCAACTCATACGCTGCGGAGAATGTGAGACGCTCGTTGTTGAGTTCCTCCCGAAACTCCGGAATCAGATTGTTGTTGACGCTCTCAATCTGTGCGATCTTGGTCTTTGACATCTTGAGCATTGATGCGATAACATCACGGAGGCGACCGGACTGGAGGTCATATCCTTTGATTTTCTTTCCATCCGTTTTCATACGCTCAAGACACGCTTTGAGACGCTGTTCCTCCTCGATGACATCCTTGAGAGACTTTGTCCGGTATGCGTTTGCGATGATGATTTCCACCTGCTCCTCGTCCTCGTCCTGCGGTGTGGTCAGTTTGCAGGTCGCAATCTCAAAATCTTTATATCCCTGCTCGACAAGGTGCTTGAGTGCAAGCCACCGTCTCTCACCTGCCACGATTCTATATTCGCCCTGCTCATTCGGTTCAAATACGACCTCAAGATTCTGTTTGAGACCATACATGAGGATGTCTCCTGCAAGTTCCTCAATATCTGCCAAATCATAGAAATTGAGTTTGTTCCGGTACATCTTGAAAATCGAAATGTCCTTTGTCCGGAATCTCGCTCTCGGTGATTCGTCAACTCCTGCTTTGCTGTTTTTGTTCAGTGCGTCCATGACGCTGAATCCTGTTGCCATCTTCTTTCCTCCTGTTTTCTCCCGTCAATGCGGTCACGATTTCTTTGTATTCCATTTCACACTCGAAAATCTGTGCGTCGAGTGCATCCAGTCTCTTGTATAACTGGTTTTCAATGCTTTTCGGTACTTTCTCGCCATTCCGCAGCAATATACCGATTATCTGATATTTACTCTTGCAGGTCAGTTCCGTCAAAATCTGAATCTGTTGCTTTTGATTCTCTGCTCTCCGGAATGACCCGCATATCTCTCTTTCGGTCACACACACCCGCTCCCCTATTCTGTTAATTTCTGCTTTTTGGTCTCTGTACGCTCGACGTTTATCTCTCCTTTGCTATTCTGCGATATAGATGCTTTGACCCCGCCTCGGAGGTTCAGAGTGACCTTTGCCAGTCCTCCGGTGTATATCTCCTCAACTGCTGCCTTGAGAATATTCACGATGCCCTCACTGCATCTCTTTTCCGGTGCTGCTGCCTCTCCGAACAATGCAGCGACGTTCTGCATCGCCTTTTCTTTCCTCTGTTTCTCTTTCTGATACTCAACCGCCTGTTCGCAGGTGCAGGACATTGTCGCCTGTTCCTCTGCCTGTGGCTGTGTCAATTTCTCCTCGCTGTCAATCTGCACCATCTGTCCGCAGAATCGACACGGTGCTGTGTTGATGATGTTTCCCATGTTCAATCCTCTCTTTCTGTCGCTCTCATGCGACCTCCTGCAAAATTATCTTTCTGAATATGCTCTCAAATATTGGAACTGCGATGCTGTTCCCTGCTTGGTCATATAAAGCCTTGTAATATTTCCCGTTTCTCTCTTGAACTGCTTTCGCCCTGTCAAAATCCTCGTCTGAATATCCCATCAATCTCCAACACTCACGCTCTGTCAAATACCGATACCGTCCATCTCCTCGGTCGATGACCTGTGCAGGTGTCCGGTCTTGTCTTGTTGTGATTGTATATGCACAATCTTTGATGACCGTTGCTCTCCGGATTCCTTTTCCTCCGATACATGCAAGGACGGACGGTTGTGTCACATCGTAGATGTCCGGAACGTCATCCTCAAGGAACTCTTGCAGGTTTCGCATCGGTGTCCTTATGAGGTCATCGAACTCAAATTTTTCACCATTCAGAACAGAAACCGTGAACACTCTTTCTCTCGCCTGTGGCAATCCGAACTCTCTTGCATCTAAAACCGCATAATTATTTGTGTACCCCAGTTTTTCCATCTCGACCATGTATCTGTCGAAATTCGGTCTCATGTACTTGGATTTCACATTCTTCACGTTTTCCCATATCACATAACGAGGTCGCCATTCTCCCATATTCTCAATGATATGTATTGTCTCCCACATGAGAGAGGAACGTGTTCCGCTCCCCTCGTCCGAACCTTTTCCTCTGTTGATTCTTCCGTCTCCCGTCGCTTTTCCTTGATGTCCTGCAATGCTCATGTCTTGGCACGGTGAGCCATGAATCAAAATATCCGGTTTTAGATTCCACCCGACGACCGTCTGTGTTTTATATGCTAGTTCTTCACGGAACATCGAATTGTATGACCGGACTGCTTTCTCATTGATCTCCACATAGTCTATTGCTTTCGTCGGTATGTTCAGATTCCTCAATGCACATCGGGGCGAACCGATTCCTCCGAATAACTCAAGAATCTGTATTGTATCGCTCATGTCCTGCTGCCTCCTGTTCCTTTATCACCAAATCCGGACACTCTATGCAGTTCTGACCGTTCTCTGCACACTGTTCCTGTTCATGTTCTGTGACATCCTCCATGTCTTTTCCGTACCATCTGCAAAAACCGCTCATTCCTCTGCTGTCTCCTCTCTTTTTCAATATCTCTCCCCGAATACTGCGACGCACTCCGCAAAAACCTCTTTATTCGGAATATAGCAAATCGAAAAATTGTTGTATTCCGTGTGTTTTGTCAAGAAATATTCCTCGCAAGCCTGTGTCTCTGTTAATCCATCGAGTTGCATCGCCCATATTGTTTCACGCTCCTCCTCGCACAATGCCCGACCTTTTTCTATTAGTTCCGTGTTCATTCCTGCGTCTGCTGCTGCCATATTTTCATGTAACTCCCACCCCTCCTCACGATACACTTTCAATCTTTCATCGTCGATGACCGTGAACTCGTGATTGAGCAATGTCACATCTTCCGTCGTATGAACCACACAAACCTGTCTGTCGAATTTGTCTTGTTTCGGGATGCCCCAATATATTCCGAATAAATGCGGTTTGCATCTTTCATCAACCGGAATTTGTCTTGTTATGAGCACCCATGCACCGGAGTTCACTTCACATTCTTCAAAATGTTCCATGTTCGGGTCATAAGTTCCACTTTGTTCATAATGTTTCCGGCTTTTCTCATGCTCTGTCATGTCTATCCCTCCAGTTCCTTGAGTAATTCATGAACCACATTGCGATAGTCCTGTGACACGATGCAGTTCTTTGAAAACTGTGGGAGGATTGCCATTTTCATGGATGCCTTTTCTGCTACAATCGACCGACGAATCGGAGTGACAAACATATCAAATCCGGAACTGGTTTTCATCCATTCCTCAAAATCCAGTGATGTCTTGTTTTTCTGTCTCATGGTCACAAGACCCTTGATTCGGAGTTCCGGATTGATTTCCCGGAGATCGTCAACCTGCTCCTGCAAATTGTGAATCGCCTCGTTTTCATATCCTCCGACCTTTACGGGTGCAATGACGAGTTCTGCTGACAGTAGAATGTTGATGACCACCATATCAAGCAGACGACCACAATCACAAATGCAATAGTCGTATGCCTCGGATATTTCCTCCAGTGCATCCCGCAGCCTCGTGACTTGGTTTGCCTCCTGCTTGAGCAGCAGGTTCATGTCAGTCTGCATCAAGTACCCGTTTGCAGGAATGATGTCAATGTGACTGTACTGTGTCGGTCTTATCAAGTCCGTTGTGCGGTATGACCCGCCCACGCTCACATGACGCTCAAGCAGTTCACTCATTCCTGTTCCCTCCGGCTCGTATGCCTCGAATGTTTTGGATGTATCGCCCTGCGGGTCTCCATCAAGAATGAGAACACGTTTCTCCTGCTCCTCTCCCAACATGTAAGCGATCGCATCCGATGTCGTTGTCTTTCCGATTCCACCTTTCGGTGACATTACTGCAATAATTCTCATTTTTTCCTGTTCCTCCTGTTATCCTCTTGTTACTGTCCTGTTATCTCCACCCGCAGCGGTTCATGTTCATTTCTTCACCGACTTTGTAAAGGACGAACGTGAATCCTGCTGCCAGTGCTGTGGCGACGACTGCTGCCACGATTATGATTTTCCTCATGTCCTCACCTCCCCGCTATATCGTGATTGTGTGATATATGCACATCTGCAAATCTCTGAAAGAATAGTCCGGTGTTTCTTCCGGCTTTAGTGGCTGCATTAGATTCAATTCTCTCCATCTCTTGTGTCGGATTTCCGGAACTGCTCTGAACCTCTTGACCTCTGCATCTCCTATCTGTGCGACGATGTCCTTGTCAACCTCCATGTTTGCGAAATACTGATTGTATATCTCCTCACCGTCCTTGATGACCCGAACCCTGTCCGGACTTTCAAGTAACGTCATAATATCCTTGACCGTCATCCTGCTGCACCTCCTCATTTCTTCCTCGGTTTGCTCTCTTTGACCTCACCATTCTTGAGGATGCTGTTGTTCGGGATGCTCATTGTTATATTTCTTAATGCCTCTCTGTTTTCCAATGGTATGACAATTTCACAATCTCCCATTTTGTGATTCATCAATTTGCAGTATTCCTCGATAACCTTGACCGCCTCCTCTGCTGAATAGCAGGTTGCGACAAAATGTCCTGCTGCTGCCATATCTGCAAGAAACTCTTTTTGTGTCTCCTGCTGCCTGTTATCACCGAATTTCATCTCGATGTACAGTCCGCAGTAAAGTCCTTTCGGGTACGGGAGGCATAAATCAGATACACCCGCCTTGACACCCATCTGTTTGAGTTTGACCGCCTCCTGCTTGTTCCTGCTGCCTCCGTTCGGTACATGATGCAGCCATTTCAATTCCGGATAGCGGTTCATGTTCCAGTTCGCCCATGACACGACATTGATTTGCTCTGTGTCCTCACTTCTCATTGCATATTTCATGTTCATTCTCTTTCACCTCTTTCCTGCTCCCTGTTTCCTGCTTGCACATGTCATAATATTCGCAGAACAGACACACATGTCTGCAATCCTTTACCCTCAACATGTGCAGAATCCTCTCAATCACCTGCATCCTGCTCCAGTTCCTCCTCAATTTCTTTCATCCGGTTCATGATGGTCTGATTGTAGTCATACACATAAATTCCCTTTTTCCATAGGTGCTGTTTTGCTCCCTGCTCCCCGTAGTTATACGCTGCAAGTGCATCTTGAATCGTTCCATACCTCTCAATCAGTTCTGACAGGTAATCAATACCGACAAGCACATTCTGATATGGATTCGTGAGGTCTGTGACGTTCAGACGTTCCATTCTGTCTCTGTGGCACTCCTCATATATCTGCATGTACCCGATTGAATGACCGTCATCCCCGACCTTGTCGAATCTATATCCGGATTCTTTCTCAATCAGAGCGATCACAAGGTCGTATCTGACCCCGTACTGTTTGCAGACGCAATATGTATATACCTGCATCTTTTCCGGAAAATAGCCACCTGTCCGACTGTATTCCTCCGGTATCTCATAGAGCACGAATCCATCCTCCTCGCCTCCCCAGTCTGCCGACATGGTGTCAAATACTGCATACTTGTCCGGTTCTGTGTCCTGCTCCTGCTGCCATGTTCGCACCTGCTCAAGCATTGCATTTTGTCCGGATGCCTCTCTTTTCTCGTCGATTCTCTGCATCCGTGCATTGAACTCCTGCGACTGCTGCTCATACTCCTCAAATTCCTTGTCATCTCGCATGACAGAGCGTGTCAGACCTATGCTCACAGCGATCGCCAGTAATACCATCACCGCAATATATGTCCGTTCCCGTCTCCTCCTGCTCATTCTTCTCTTTCTTTTTGCTTTCATTGCTGCCTCCGTTTCCTCATTCTCGCCCGTATGTAGAACATTGAGTTGAAATCGTTGTAATAGATTCCCGCATCCGTAAAATCAAAATCCGGATACCATTTCAACATCTGCTCACGAACCTGCTCATGTCCTTTTCTCATGGTCTCGACGTATGTTCCGATTTTCTTATATCCTCCGGCTTTTGCTGTCGGTCTCTTGGAATGAACCACCTTGATGTCGGGGTCTCTCAATCCCTGTGAGGAGTTCCACCGTTTCTCCGATTTCACCCTGTTCTTTTCCTCGACGATATACTTTGCCATTCCTGTCAAACCGTTCTCGTCCTTTTGCAGCCTCCGAACCTCGTTCCTGCTGCTCTGTTTCCAACATCCCTCAACCACATCCATGTCCATGTCGCCATCCATGACAATGTGATGATGCCACCGGATTTCCTCTGTCGGATTGTAGGCGGTCACATAGACATATCTTGCGTTCGGGAGACCCCTTTTCTTTCTCTGATAATTCACCCGTCGGATGAATTTCTGCACGTTCTTGATTGCTGCGTCGATGTCTCCGTCCGGAGGGAGATGCTCATTGTCGTATGTAAACGTGAGCCACAAATCCCTGTCCGTGAAATTCTCATTGATAAGACGCTCCACATATTTCCTTGCGTTCTTGTCATTCAGATTCCTTTGAGCCTTGTCATTGTCCTTTTTGATACTCCGACCCTCCGGAGGTACTTCATCCATTTTCTTGAACTGTGGATATATCTCAACCTCGAACTGGTCTCCTGCTCGTATCTCCTTGAGTGCATATACAACCTTTTTCCCTTGCTTGAACATCTGCTCAACAAAGAACTCGTGCATATCCTCAAGGCTCTTGTTGTATGCTGCCTCATAGTCATACGGGATGAACGTCATCCCTTTCTTTCTCTTTGCCATTCTGACACCGTTCCTCCTGCTGCCCTTATATATACTTTTCAACGACTTGTTACTATCCATCACAAGGTCGTCAAAAGGGTCTAAAACCCTTTGAAACTACGGGGTTTTCCCGCTTTTTCATGCTTGCAATATGGTGTCAGATTTGCTATAATATTTTTAGTGTTTTAAGCGTCTGACACAGACTGCTAAACGGGAGACCGCTGCAACGGTCTCCTTTCTTTTTGCTCTTTTTTCTCATGCTCTGCATATTCATTTTTTAGGTGTATTCCTCGTAAATCGCCCCCTCCGTATCAAACACAAGTCATCCTCACGCTGTTGCAACCGCTGTCTTTCCCTGCTGCTCCCATTTCTGACGTTCCTCCTGTTTTCCTGCCATATATCCGGCAATATAGGACTTGTCAACGTCATCCATCTGTGTGAACCGCTCTGCGATGTTCTCAATCATTTCTTTTCTTTCATCCTTTGACATATATGTCACGCTCCTCTCTTTCCTCTGATTCTCTCAAGTTCTGCCTGTATGTCTTTTCCGGAATAATCTGCAAGCAGTTTCTCCGAAATGTGATAAGTCCATATTGATGACATCTGCACCGCTGTTCCGATAGGGAGTTTCCCTTGCTGCATCGCTATTCGGATGAATTGCGGTGATACATTCAATATGACTGCTGCCTCGGTTGGCAATATACGTCCGACTTCCATCCGTCTGACCTCCTGTTCTGACCTGCCTCGTCAATGCGTGGGCGGTCATCCCACACAGACGGGCGACTGCTGCCCGTTTCGGCTCTCAATAGTCGTCCTCAATCTGTTCGTCTGCCTCTGTGTAATATTCCCCGTCATATCCTTTTGACATGATTCTCTGATAGCATCTGTCACACACCAGTCTGAACGGGATTCCATGACAATCCTTTGTGAAATACATATCCTCACGATCAACCTCATGTTCGCACACCGGACATGTCCGAATGTCACGCTCCTCGAATCTGCATGACAACCCATTCTGTCTCCTCCGGCAATCCTCGACCGTTCCGTCTCGTCCTGTCATGAGTTGGTTTTTGCAGATGTCGCAATCATTTCCCTCGTTGAAATATTTCATTTCCTGCATCCTGTTTCCTCCTGTGGAGGCTCTCTCGGTCTGTTCATGACCTCGCCTCTGTTCCGGCTGAATTTACCGTGTTGTGTCTTTTCGCCTTAAAAAGTCACCGAAAACCTGTCATCCAACTATGAACCTTTTAGCAAGTTCACCCGCTGCCATGTTTCTCACGGTATTCTGACGCTGTCTTTCGGCTTGCCATCGTCAGAGCGTCGGTCGCCATCCGGACGCTGACGGGGCGACTGCTGCCCCGTTTCGGCTTTAATAATTCAATTCAATCGGTCTTTTCTTCTCGTCGATGCAATCCTCATAATCAAAATCAAACCATGTGTTCAAATCCAAATCGTGTCCGTCTTTTGCCAACTGTTCAAAATCCTTGTCCTCAAGTGGCTTGATGATGTATTTCCCTGTTTTGATGTCGATGTCCACCAGTTCAACGTATTCGATATGGTAATAACACCCGTTCGGTGTCTTTCTGTAACCACTCCGGTCTCTCACAGCCATTCTCTTGATGTCCTTTTTCTTTTCCGGCTGCTGGATGCTCTTGAGCATTGTTCTGATGCTTTTCACAAATTCTGCTTTTTCAAGATTGCTACTCATGTATAATGTCTCGATTGCTTTGTACTGTTCATCTGTTACGTTTCTACCTGCAAGGGATTCAAATTCGGATTTCATCATTGTTTTGTTCCTCCTGTTTTGTATCTTGTAGATACATCATAATATCTCGCAGATACTTTGTCAATACTTTTTTGTATCTTGAGGAAACTTTTTTATTGATTTTTGTCAGTTACCGTGATATGCTTGAGAAAAACAAGGGAGGTGAAACTATATGACGCAGAATGAGCGTGTCAAGGAAGTGCGAAAGACCCTCGGTCTTACACTTGAAAAATTCGGTGATAGGCTCGGAATCAAAAAGGCAGCGGTTTCTAAAATAGAAAAAGGTGAAAATTCTCTCACCGACGCAAATATAAAAGCGATCTGTCGTGAATTTAGTGTTGATTATATGTGGTTGACGACTGGGGAGGGAGAAATGTTCGTCGAGACCGACGATGACTTTTTTGAAAGAATCGACCGCATCATGGCGGGTGAAAATGAGACCCGCAAAAATATGATAAAAATGCTCTTGTATGCCTCGGATGATGACATCAAGGCATTTGACAGACTTGTTGATTATTACATTTCTTTAAGAGCAGAAAACAAAAAAGACTGACAGTCTTTTTCAACTGCCAGTCTCGTGGGTGTACAGATATAAAACGAATTTATATATCCTCTTGAGGACTTTTTCGCTTTGTATCTTACCGACTAACTCAATGATAGTCTCTTTGTAATGCAAGGGAACACCACCCCTTTCCGAAACACATCATATCACATATTTCCATGATTGTGGAAATATCGGAGTTCATTTCCATAATTGTGGAAATCGTCTCCTGTTCCCGCTCACGGAACATGTCATGTGATACAATTATTTGTATTCGGATTCAAACAGGTCGGTGATTTTGACCTCCAGTGCAATCGCTATCGTTTCGAGTTGAAACAATGTCGGTGACACCTTACCGTTTTCGATGTTGTTGAGCGTCGATTTTCCGATTCCGGATTTCTTCGCCAACTCCATCAACGTGAACCCTTTTGAGGTTCTCGTTTCCCATAACAAAACTTTCATCCTGCTCACCTCCTTTCGTAAGGAAAGTGTACAAGGTGACAGATTTGTCCAAAAGAATGGAGGTGTTTTGCATGAAATACGGTGTCAGAAAACCGAATGTCAAAAAGAGCATAAAGGCAAGGACTACCGGAAAAGTAAAGAGGCAGGTCAAAAAGGCTGTGAATCCTCTTTATGGTAAAAAGGGAATGGGGATTGTGAATGACCCGAAAAAGGCTGCTTATAATGCAGTGTATAGTCGAACGACCGTCGGGGTCTCTGATGTGATGAAAAGTGCATCATCCGGAAACGGACACACATCCGCATCCTATGACGCACCTGCTCCAGTGAAAAAGGAATATTCCGACCGGACATATAATGTCTGCGGAATTATCCTCATGGTTCTCGCTGTTGTGCTTGTGCTTTTGGGATTGCTCCTGCTGCTTGCTGTTCCTGTTGGCGGTGTTGCTGCCATCCTGTTGGGTGTCGGCTGTTTTGCCATCGGTCGCAAGTATCGGAAAATTGTGAAAGAACGCTCTGAAAAATAGATTTGCACATAAAAAGACGACCCGTGCTGCAACACGAATCGCCTTTGTGGAATCTCTTATCTCATGCCCTGCAAAAAGCATTTTGATAGAATCCGAATCCTGTTTCATTCTACCATAAAACCGTGCTTTTTGCACTGGTTTTATTTTTTATACTCTTTTTTAGGATGGTGATTGAATGAAACTACCGAACGGGTTCGGGTCGGTCTATAAATTATCCGGAAACCGACGAAATCCCTATGTAGCAAAAAAGACAAAAGGGTGGGAAATTGACCCTATAACCGGAAAATCAAAACAATTATATATAACCGTCGGATATTACCCGACACGCAAAGAGGCTCTCACTGCATTAGCGGAATACAATAAAGACCCCTTTGATTTACACCATGCAACTATTACTTTCGAGGAAGTATATGAGAATTGGTCGGAAATCCATTTTGAAAAAATCAAGGACACGAATGGCTACAAGGCTGCTTTTAACACATCGAAACCCCTGTGGAAAATGAGATTTGTTGACATCAAACTGGATCACCTGCAAAGTGTCGTCGATAGCTCCGGCAAAAACACTCCCACACTTAAAACCTTGAAAATCCTGTGGGGTCTCATGTATGACTATGCTGTCATTCACGAGATTGTGTCTCAAGATAAAAGAGACATGGTCAGATACGTTGATATAAGCAAGGCGGGAAATCCGAACGCATACAACCGGAAACCTTTTTCAAAGAAAGAGATTTCTATTCTGTGGAAATGCAAGGATTCAAACATATATGTGACCGTCATCCTTATTATGATTTATTCCGGTGTCCGTATCGGTGAACTCCTCGACCTTGAGAAAAAGGACATCCATCTTGATGAACGATGGTTCTATGTGAAAGAATCCAAAACAGAGGCAGGAATCAGAGAAGTTCCCATTGCTGAAAAGATTGTACCATTCTTTGAATACTGGATGAACCGGAAATGTGACCATCTGATTTGTACACCCGACGACGAACCTTTTCAGTACCGGAATTATTATGATTCTTACTGGATTCCTCTGATGCTTGAGTTCGGTTTCGGGAAATTCGTCATTGATGAAACGAAAAGAGAACCTGTCTATGACGGACACCGCCCGCATGATACAAGACACACCTGCATCTCTCTCCTTACCGAAAAGGAAGTTGACGAGAGATTCATCAAGAAAATTGTCGGGCATAAAGGACAGGGTGTGACCGAAAACGTCTACACCCACATTGAACTCCCGACCAAACTTGAGGCAATCAATTTGATTTGATGGAGGTGTACCGATGGATAGAAAAGAATATAAACAGGCTTTTGATAGGGAACGCTATGAACGAATAGAGTTGAAAGTTCCTAAAGGAATGAAAAGTATTATCAAATCTCTTGCTAATGACAAGGGAATGTCTGTCAATGCGTATCTGCAAGACCTCGTCAGAAAAGACCAGTGCGGAATGTTTGACACGATGCAGATTGCAGAGAGGAACAGAGAAATGATTTCCGGAATCACTGGAAACATGCACGACGGATATGACATCATATTCAAGGATGGTTATTCCTGCCACTGTCGCACGAAAAAGGATGTCCGGTCTTGCATCATAGACCATTGCACTGAAAAAGGCGGTTGATACCGTCTTTTTTTTCTGTCCTACGGAGGACACGCAAAGTCCTACGGAGGACACCTTTTTTCGTGTTAGTTACCTGTGTGTTACCTGTTAGTTACCGGAACATTTTCGTGTGTTTTGAGGGTGTCTGATAGATTTTCAGAATATAAAGAAAACCCCGAAAATACTGGATTTTCGGGGTCTGTTGCTCTTTTTCGATATTCGGTTGAATTATCGCTTGCTGAACTGCGGAGCGCGACGAGCGGCTTTGAGGCCGTACTTCTTACGCTCTTTCATTCTCGGGTCACGAGTTAAGAAGCCTGCTTTCTTCAGTACCGGACGGTAATCAGCGTCTGCCTGAAGAAGTGCACGGGAGATGCCGTGTCTTACAGCGCCAGCCTGACCTGTGAAGCCGCCGCCACGTACATTTACAAGTACATCGAACTTATCAACTGTCTCGGTTGCTACGAGCGGCTGACGAACAACCACTTTCAGGGTCTCAAGACCAAAGTACTCATCGATGTCTCTTTTATTGATAGTAATCTTGCCGGTTCCCGGTACAAGGTATACTCTAGCGATAGATTTTTTTCTTCTGCCTGTTCCGTAAAATTTGTTAGCCATTATAGTTTCCTCCTTCCAGTGCCTTTAATTAAAACTTGATTTCTAAAACTTCCGGCTTCTGAGCTGCCTGCTCGTGCTCCGGACCTGCGTATACATGAAGTTTTGTAATCATGCTTCTTCCTAAAGGTCCCTTTGGAAGCATACCTTTAACTGCTAACTCGATAACCTTCTCCGGCTTCTTAGCCATCATTTCACGAAGGGTTGTCTCTCTCATGCCACCTACATAATCAGAGTGATTGTAGTAGATTTTCTGATCCATCTTCTTACCAGTTACTTTGATCTTCTCTGCGTTTACTACGATTACATAATCGCCGCAATCCATGTGCGGTGTGAAGATCGGTTTGTTCTTGCCTCTTAATACCTTTGCTACCTCAGATGCAAGACGACCTAATGTATATCCTGTAGCGTCAACTACATACCATTTTCTTTCGATTGTTGCTGGACTAGCCATAAAACTCTTCATTGGTTGACCTCCTGTTTTACTTCATATAATTGAGATTAACTATATCATGAAATGCCTGCTCCGGGGCTTTGGTGCCGACATCTTCCTGACTCATGTCATACTGACTTATTATATTACACGCTTCCGGACGTGTCAAGCGGTTTTTCCTTGAAAATACAAGGTTTTTTCCCCGGATTTACAAGATAAGTTCGTTTCATTCCATGCATCTGATATACGCATGGGATACACATGAAAAAGGAAGACTTCCTCCTCTCAGATTCCATCTTCCCTTTTCGCCGCTTTTTAGGTTGGTAATGAACTTTTTCTCTTTTCTCAAGAGAATTTATTTGAAGGAGACTGGGAAATCTCCGTCAAACCTTATTTTTCGATAAAACCGTTCCTGCAATGGCAGAACCGATTCTGCCTATTTCTGCTTCTTCGCCTCCAGATAATCATTCAGCTCCGTATTCAGGACATTGGTAATGAACATATGTCCCGGTGCGTGGGTAATGACTAACGGAAGTTTTGCATTTTCAATCGCTGCCTGAGGGGTAACGCCGCAAGCCCAGAATACCGGGATCTCACCCTCGCGGATCTCGACTGGATCGCCATAGTCTGGTTTGGAAATATCCTTGATACCGATCGCTGCCGGATCGCCGATCTGGACCGGACCGCCGTGTACGTTTGGATAACGGTCTGTGATCTCTTTGGCTTTCTGTGCGTTTTCTGGGGTCATGGGACGCATGCTGACAACCATCGGTCCCTTGAACACGCCGGCGCTCTCACACTGGATGTTAGTCTTGTACATGGAAACATTGCAGCCCTGCGCGATATGGCGCACTTCAATGCCGGCTTTCATAAGCGCCTCCTCAAAGGAGAAGCTGCAGCCAATCAGGAATGCAACCGAATCTTCTTTCCAATAAGAAGAAACATCTGTCACCTCATCGACTTTCACACCGTCGCGGTAAATGAAATATTTCGGGATGTCCGTCACGATGCTCGCGCCCTCGCCCATATCGTGGATATCCGGTGTGCCCTCTACGACTTCCAGGATTGGACACGGTTTCGGGTTCTTTCTTGCAAATTCTTTAAAATCATCCGCGTACTTCTTCGGCAGGATAACCAGATTTGCCTGTGCATATCCGGCACACATGCCAGCCGTCGGGCGGGTAATCTCGCCAGTCCGAATCAGTTTCCATACTTCCGGTGGTGTCATTTTGCTATAATCTGCCATATACGTTCCCTCCATATCTTTCAATACATCTGAGGTTTATCTGAATCTTTCAGTCTCTTCCTCTAATTCAACCATATATTCAGTTCCATCGATCACAACCCGGTAGGTTCCAATCGGATTCCAGTATCTCTTCGATTCACATCCAACCGCTACCTGAATCACCGCATCGAGTTCTCCGCACGGTTCCGGTACTTTTGCCAATTCTTCTTTGAGTGCCTTGAGTTTTTCCACCTGCTCAATGTAGAGCTTCTGTGCTTCCTCAACCGTTACTTTCTGGAAATGTACTTTATAACCCGGTCTGGACTGTGCAACCAGCGGAAGATCCACAGAGATAACGCCAGCAATCTTCGTATAACCGCCGGTGGTCTGATGATCCGCCATCATGATAATCGGTTGTCCGTGGGACGGCACCTGAATCGCACCAAAGGCGATACCGTCTGTGATAATATCGCCGCCATTTTTATGCTCGATGACCTCGCCCTCGAGACGGCAGCCCATACGGTCGGACTCATTCGTAAATGCATATGTGCTGCTTAAGAAAGTCTCTACACCTTTCTCGGTAAAGCAGTCATCCTGCGGTCCCATGACAACGCGGATGGTTTTCTCAGTCTGGGAGAAGTCCTCCGGCGTCACTTTTCTCTTTCTCATATTTGGAAGGGTCGTCTTCGGAGCGGCAAAACCAATCTCGTCCCCGCCACCGATCTTTCTTCCCTGATAACCGCCTACTTTCAGCTTTAAGTTGGTGGATTTGCTGCCCATCTGTACCGGGATATCCAGCCCGCCTGCTACTGCAATGTACGCGCGGCTTCCACTTGTCATACCGGCAAAGTTCATGGAATCGCCTTATGTACTAAAACTGCCTGATACATCGGAAGATCTTTTCCATTTACCTTTGGAACCAGATTGCCGCCGGTTACTGCGATAATATTGTCTTCTGTAAATTCCATCATCGGTCCCATCAGGGTTACTTCCAGAACCGCCTCGTTTTCATCATTTCCCACTAAAATATTCGCGATCGCTGCGGAACGCTGATCCATAACGCCTGATACAGACATACCGGACTCCTGATAGCCGGTGCGTCCCATGTCCTGTACGGTTGTGAGGAATCCGCCGCTTGCAAACTTAATGCCCATCTTTATACCTCCTTATCGTACACAACGTATTTGTAGGTTCCATCTTCGACTTCTTTTTCGATCTTTTTATACTCTTCCTCGGTTACTGCAGCAAACTTGATATACTGTCCCGCTTCCAGAAGCACTGGTTTCTCGCGGTCTGCATCATAGAGTTTTAACGGAGTCCGTCCAATTAACTGCCAGCCTCCCGGAGATGCTACCGGGTAGATACCGGTCTGCTCACCGGCAATACCGACGGAGCCGCCCTCAATCTTCACTCTCGGGCTCTTCAGACGCGGGGTTGCGATCTCTTTGCTCATGCCGCCCAGATATGGGAATCCAGCGATGAATCCAATCATGTAGATTAGATATTCTTCAGATGTATGAATCTTGATGACCTCTTCCACGGTCTTGTGATTGTGCTCCGCAACATTTTCAATATCCGGACCCATCTCTCCGCCGTAGAGAACCGGAATTTCGATAACGGTTGGCGGCGGGATCGGAATGCTGGATAAGGAACCCATCAATTTATCAAATTTTTCTGTGAGTGCCTTGAATCCGATCACTTCCGGATGATAATGTACTAATAAGGAGCGGTATGTCGGAACCGTCTCCACAATTCCCGGTATATCGCTTTTTTCAACCGCAATCTTGAATGCGCGGATTTTCTTGTTGATCTCCGGGCTGATTTCATTGCCAAACTCAACGCACACAGCGCTGTCGCCCGCTACAAGGTATCTTACCTCGCTCATATATACCTCCTGTCAGATAAACGAAGCCCCCGCCTGCCTGTTCTGCTTTTCTTCGAAAAACCTAAAAACTGCTTCCGACCCAACAAGCCAGTTACAGGGAAACGCCCGGCAGACCTGCTGCCATAAGCCAGCCATCTGCGTGCTCATCCAGCCAGTCCGCCGGGCGCCTGTCCGTTTAATCGTTTTTTATTATTTTACCACATTTTTTGCATTTTTTCATTCATTAACCAAAGATGGTAAGAATCTTCGGCAGAGCCTTGATTCCTGAGTAACCGGTCAGAAGAACAACGCATACACCAAGTACGATGAGTACGGTCGGATGTTTGTAATTTTCACCGACGATATCTTTCCTGCGGCTTGCCAGAAGAATGACAAGCAGTGTAATCGGAAGAATCAGTCCGTTTACGGAACCTGCCAGAACCAGAAGAGTTGCCGGCTGTCCAAGTAATGTCATGATAACGGTCGATACAGCGATGAAGCCGATAACGAACCATTTCTCATTCTCCATGATGAACGGATGCAGGGTCTTTAAGAAGGATACGGATGTATACGCTGCACCGATGATGGAGGTGATAGCTGCAAACAGGATAACCAGACCGAAGATCTTGTAACCGATGATGCCTGCGCCTGCCTTAAAAGCTGCTGCTGGCGGGCTTGCTACCCATGCTTCGCTTCCAACTACTTCCGGAGTTGCTGTAACAACGCCTAAAACTGCGAGGAACAGTAAAATTCTCATAACTCCCGATACGCTGATGCCCATTAATACGGAGCGGCGAACATGCGGAAGATCCTTGGTTCCGGAGAAACCTGCATCCAGAAGACGATGTGCACCGGAGAATGTGATGTAACCGCCGCAGCTTCCGCCAAGCAAGGTAATAATCGGGAATACCAGGTTCGGGAATTCGTTCAGATGTCCAACACTGCCGATTGCCTCAACAACCGGAGGTTTGGAACGGAATGCTACATAAAGTACGGTAACAATCATGATGCTTCCTAAGTATTTGGTCAGCTTATCCATGAAGTTTTTCGCATCCTTGGATAAGAAGATCAGGATACCGATGACACCGGCTACAACGGTTCCGACTTTCAGCGGAAAACCGAATACGATGTTAAAACCGGTTGCGGCGCCGCCGACGTTACCGATATTGAATACCAGACCGCCGAGAGACACAAGGAACGCGATGAAATATCCGAGTCCCGGAACAACTTTATTTGCGATATCTTGTCCACGCATACCGGACACACCGATGATGGACCAGATATTTAACTGGGTTGTAACATCCAGAAGAATGGTACAGATGATTGCCAGTGCGAAAATAGAGCCGTACTGACCGGTAAAGGTTGCGGTCTGCGTCAGGAAACCAGGTCCGATCGCGGACGTTGCCATCAGGAACGCGGCGCCAATCAGGGCTGTCGTGTTCGCATTACTTTTTTTCTTTTCTCCCATATTTCTCTTCTCCTTACATATGTATTAGCGGAACAGATTTTTAATCTCCACTCCCTCGGCTACCAGGGTCTCACGAATGTTCTTTACGAACTCCAGCGCTTTTGGGTTGTCTCCGTGTACACAGATGGAATCTGCCTTGATGGAAATGTCGTTTCCGTTGATGCTCTCAACTTTTCCTTCTTTTACCATTCTTACGACACGTTTGATTGCCAGGTCTTTATCTTTGATGACTGCTCCCGGAAGTTTTCTGGAAACCAGGGTTCCGTCATCGTTGTATGCACGGTCTGCGAACACCTCGCTCGCTGCCTGTAAACCAACCTCCTCAGCCGCCTTGATCATCTGGGATCCTGCCAGACCCATGAAGATGATATCTTTATCTACTTCATAGACTGCTTCACACATCGCTCTCGCCAGCTTCTCATCAACAGCTGCCATGTTGTAGAATGCACCGTGCGGTTTTACGTGCTGGATTTTTACGCCTTGGCTCTTAGTAAATGCGCTCAATGCGCCGAGCTGGTATTTCAGATATGCTTTCGCTTCTTCCGGAGTTACCACCATGTTTCTTCGACCGAAGCCCATCAGATCCGGAAATCCCGGATGTGCTCCTACTGCGGTTCCGTATTTCTTTGCCAATGCGATGGTCTTATCCATAACCATCGGATCACCTGCATGCCATCCACAGGCTACGTTGGCGGAAGACACGTACTGAAGAATTTCTTCATCCATACCAATCGTATAGTTACCGAAGCTCTCACCTAAATCACTGTTTAAATCGACATAAAACATGGTTCATTCCTCCCTTTCTTAGCTCACACATCTCATTTTTGCGGCTTAGCGTTTCTTCTGTCTGTTTTCAACAACCATCGGAAACTATTTTTAAGATGAGATGTTTTTTGTATGTTCCCCTTGTTTTTTTGCTTCTAATGATATTTTATCTGACTTTTATGTATTTTTCAATCATAATTTTAATATTTTTTAAAATAATTTAATTTATATACAAAAATCGTGCAAAAACGCACGTTTTGGGCGTGCGTTTTTGCACGATGTGATTTTTTGCACTCTTTTACCATTCATTCCTGCACCCGGTTTACCAGACAACCATTTTCGTCCTTCCTCCTGATACAGTTTTTCTGCTTTTTCTACTTCTCCCCGTCTTCCCGCTCCATCTTCCGTTTCATTGAGAACCGGGTGACGCCGAGCAGTGCCGCCGCCCGCGTCAGGTTATTGCCGGAAAGTTTCAACGCCTCCGACATATATCGTTTCTCCAGCGCCGCGACCTCCTGCTCGAGGTCGATCGGTCCTTTTTTCAAATCTTTCAGATAGATGCAGTCCCCGCTCTCCGGCCTTGCCTCCCGCTCGACCGGCGCCAACTCCACGTGTTTTTCCAGGATATTTCCCTGGCTGAAGAGAAAACAACGCTCAAAAATATTTTTAAGCTCCCTGACATTGCCTTTCCAGTCGTACAAGAGCAGCTCCCGCATGAAATCCGGATCCACTTTTTCGATATTGCGGGCAAAGGCTTTATTATAATAGTCAAGGTAATAGTCACAGAGCACCGGGATATCCTCGCGCCGGTCACGAAGCGGCGGAATCTCGATCTGCATGACATTCAGCCGGTAGAACAGATCCTCCCGGAATTGCCCCGCCTTGATCGCCTCCTCGAGATTTCTGTTCGTCGCCGCAATGATCCGAACATCAACCGCCGTGTCCTCCAGCGCGCCGATCCGCTTAAATTTCCGGTCATCCAGGAAGGTCAGAAGTTTCGTCTGCATCGCCATCGGCAATTCGCCGATCTCGTCCAAAAAGACCGTACCGCCGTCCGCCAGCTCAATCAAGCCCTTTTTCGTCTTGAGCGCCCCCGCAAACGCGCCGCGCTCGTAGCCAAAGAGCTCGCTCTCCATCAGATTTTCCGGAATCGCACCGCAGTTAATGCGTACCATCAGGTTATCCTTGCGGGCGCTGTTCGCATGAATCTGCCGCGCCACAACTTCCTTGCCCGTTCCCGTCTCCCCGCGCAGGAGTACATTGACCGACAAATTTTCCCCAAGCACCTGAATAAGGTGCCGGATCCGGGCAGCTGCCTCACTGACACCTAAAAACTGCGGCACATCGCCTTTCAGGAAGACGAGTGAATCCCGGTTGCGCTTCTGCTCCAGACACCGCTTGATCAGCATATCGATCTCATCCACATCAAACGGCTTTAAAATATAATCATATGCACCGCGCTTCGTCGCCTCAACCGCCTGGGAGACGGAACCGTACGCCGTCATCATGATGACCTGCAGTTCCTCATCTGCATTTTTGAAATTGACAATCTCATCCATCCCGACACTGTTTTCGAGGAGATTGTCGAGAAGGAGCACACCCGGATGATATTTCCTGACAAACTCCAGCCCTTCCTCGACGGTTGCGGCTGAATAGGCGTCATATCCCCTGTCTTTCAGTCCTTCCTCCAGTGTATAGCGAATCAGAAATTCATCGTCCACAATCAAAATTCGATCCATGTGCATCCTCCTCCCTGTTTCATAACATTATACTCTAAATACTAAATTCGTGAAATACCTCATTAAATGGTCACACTATACCATTTTCCCCGGAAATTTTAAAACCACGTCTGTCCCTACCCCCGGCTTGCTCACGATCTCCATCGTTCCTCCATTTGACTCCACCAGGCGGCTCACGATTGAGAGCCCAAGCCCGGTTCCGTTGATGCTCTTTGTATAAAATGGTTCCAGCGCCTTGGAGACTTCTTCCTCCGTCATGCCTTTTCCGTTGTCCCGCACCGTCACAATCACTTCTTTCTCCTGCGCGGCTGCCATAAGCTTAATCTGTCCCTCGCGGTCCGGTACCAGCGCCCTCAGGCTGTTGCTGATCAGGTTGTGAATGATCTGGCGAAACTCATTTTCATTGAGACACGCCCTCAGTCCCTCTTCTGCCTCCACAAAAAGCGATGCGCGGCGGCTGTCCGGTCCTTTCGCATAGATCATTCCGATCTCCTTTAAAACACCGGTCACAGAAATCTCCGTTTTCGGTGATTCACGCCGGATTGACAAAGTCAGAAGGTTCATGATCAGCGCCGTGACACGGTCGATCTCATGGATCATGCTGTCACAGAGCATTTTATCGCCGTCCTTGACCGTCCTGCCCTTTAAAAGCTGAATGCCGGAGCGGATGCCCGCGATCGGGTTCTTGATCTCATGCGCCAGCGTCGCTGCCATCCGGCTGGTATATTCCATTTTCGTGTAATTATCCATGTTTTTGAGCAGCCCCTCAAAGGTAACCGCCAGCTGTCCGATCTCGTCGTGGCGGCTGACCGCCTCAAACCGGTATTTCTGATAACTGCCCTTGTTTTCCTCGATTTCCTTACAGGTATGGCTCATCCGGCGGATGGGGCGCGTGATACTGTGGGAAATGAAAATGCTTGCCTGGCAGATGAGAATCAGCGACGCGATCGCGCCGACTACCAAATAGCTCTGCTGCTCTAAGATGCGTTCCCCGAATATTCTCTCATCCATCCGGTACTCCAGCCGCCAGCCAAATGGATTGTCCCCCTTGCTGACTGCCAGTACCGATGTGTTTTCCCAACGGGTTCCAGCCGTGATCTCCTCACCGTCACGGTCCAGAATCCGAATCCGCCCGCGCTCAAAATTCCGGTATTTTTCCGCGATCTCCTCCTCCGGCAGACGCTTTTCCAGAAAGTGCAGATCGCGGTTTACATCCTCAAACAGCGTATCCGCCAGCTCCAGCTCACTGTTTTTCTGCATCGTGTAGCCATTATAATAGGAAATCACGCTGAAACTGCCGATGACAAGGATTCCCACCAGAACAAAGGGAATCATGACCTCATTTTCAATCTGGAAAAACCAATTTGAAAGACGTTTCAGCCATTTATTCATCGCTCGTTTTCGCCTCCTTCTCGCTGTTGTCTGACAGCTTCATGTTTCCAAATGCCCGCCTTTAGCAAGCACGTTTTTTCCATATACTCTCCAGCACCGGGACAAGGACAAAAACCAGGGTCGAACACAGCGTCACCGGAAACCCCCAGTAAACCGGCAGCTCGCGTGGCTGAAGCAGCACTGTCCCGGTTACCCCTGTCACAAATGCCGCCCATGCGCCCGTCCTCGTTGCCCGCTTATAATAAAGCGTACCGTAGAGAAGTGGCGTCAGAATTGCTGAAAACAATCCCCAGATATCCGCGCCGAAAAACAGGCTGTTGGACGGTGGATTTAAGGAGAGCAGAAGCGCCAGCGTTCCGCCGAGAAAGATAAAGAGCTGCGTCAGCCCCAGGATACGGTCCTCTGTTTTCTTCCATTTTCCATACTGCGCCGCCACATCGTAGGACATCATCGAGCCAATCAGAAGCAGCTGCGAGTTCGCCGTCGACATGCACGCGCCGATCACGCTGATTAAGAAAAATCCGCTGAACCGTGATCGGAGCAAATAATTAATTGCGTAGACAAAAATATCGTCTGATCCGAAGTAATAGGACAGATAAGGAAACAGGATCCGAAGCCCCAGACCGATCTGGGTCAGGCAGAAATAAAAAAATGTCAAGAACACCAGCGAACAGATCAGGACTTTCCGCGCCGTCTCACGGCTCTTTGCCGCCACAATCCGGATCAGATACTGTGGGTTCGCTGCCAGCCCCATACCCCAGCCAAAAAACATCGTGAGGTACATGGTAAGGCTATAATCTTTCATCAGATTTCCAAAACTGTCCGTCCCGCTGCCCGCCGCATTTCGGCTAAACACCTCCGCGTTTGTCAGAAATCCGCTTCCCTCTATTCCTCCGACCACGACAAAATAGACAACCACTATACTGATCGTGAGCATGATAAGGTTTCCGCCATCCGTCTTGGTAACCGAATTGAATCCTCCAAAGGTAGAATACAGAATAAACAGATAAACCAAAAAAATTGCAACTTTATAATCAATATTTAAAAGCGTCGCCGCCGCAATTCCAAATCCCTTGATCTGGATCACCAGATAAAAAACGTAACCGCCCGAGAGCAGCAGCGCACAGCAGGTACGCAGAAAGCGGGAATGGTAGCGCTCCCCGATAAACTGCGGGATCGTGAGCATGTCGCAGTCATAGATACGGCCGCTGATGAGATACAGCAGCCCCGCGCCGATGAACCACGGGATAACCGTCACAGCGATCACTGAGGTTCCATTTTCAAAAACATTGCCCGTGTATCCCAGAATGGTCGCAGCGGACACCCAGGTCCCGACGAAAGTGGAAAACAGCCGCCAGAACCCGCATTTTCGTTCTCCGATAAAAAATTTCCCAATCGAATCGCTCTCACCGAACGATGATTTTCCTATAATCAGGATAATCAGCGAATAGACGCTGAAACATACCAGATAATCAAATGTTCTACTCATACTCACTGATATTCACCCTCGTAGACGGCTTCCAGCCAGCCTTCTTCCGTCTCCGGCTGCCGTCTCAGTCGGTAATATCCGCAGATGCTCCCCTCTTCTCCAAACGTATCCCGCACAAACACCCGTTTCGCGCCGTTTCGGTATGCCTGATGGATCACGCGGCGCAGCACGCCGTCAAGCTCTTCCGGCTCACAGCGCTCGATCGTGAGGTATGCAAGCCCTTTCTCCGGGACATTTCTCTGATCGAGCACATAGTGCCAGTGCTTATTTTCGCCCTCCAGGTACGGTGCCAGCTCTTTTTCATACTCCAGGCTTACGAGCGTCAGCCCGCGTGCTGGGATCGTAGGACCTGCTGCCGCCCGGTTTTTCTCCTCCAGAATCTCCTCCATCTTCTCCGGCGGGTAAACGCCCATGCCGATCTTAACCAGCGTCCCGGCGATGATCCGGACCATATTGTAGAGGAAACCGCTGCCGCTGATGCGGATCGTAATCAGGTCGTCCGCCTTCGTCACGGTCAGGCTGTAGATCGTCCGCACCGTCTCCTCCGCCTGCGTCCGCACCGTACAGAAACTCTTGAAATCGTGCTCGCCGATGAGATAGGATGCCGCCTTCTGCATTTTCTCTAAATCCAGATTGAAATAGCAGAAATGACTGTATAAGCGCTGCAGCGGCATATCGATCTTGCGGTTCAAAATCTTGTATTCATAGGTTTTCACGCAGTTTGCCTTGCGTGGATGGAAGGTAAGCGGCACCTCCTCCGACGCCTGGATCCGCACATCGTCCGGCAGGCGCTGGTTGAGTGCAAAGCAGATCTTATCCCCCGGAATCCGGCTCTCGGTATCGAAAACTGCCACATTTCCCATCGCATGGACACCCGAATCCGTCCGGCTCGCCCCGATGACCTGAATATCCTCTTTTAAAAGAGAAGAAAGCGCCTGGTTCAGCACCTCCTCAATGGTCACTCCGTTGGGTTGAAGCTGCCACCCGCAGTAGGCGGTTCCGTCGTAGGAGACCACCAGTTTAATTCGTCTCATATATATTCCTCTATTTCTATATTTATCCTCAAAAATCTATTTTCTGCTATTTATCATACCATATAATCCCCTTTTTTTGACAGATATTTTTTTATTGACCGTCTTTTCCTATGCAAAAAGCACCTTTGGATCCTTTCATCCAAAGATGCTTTTTTCTTAGCATTCGCCATATGCTACCAGCGGTTCTCCCTCACTTACCCCCAGTGACAAGGTATAGTAAAAGACCATGCCGTCAAGCTCTGATTCATAACGATACATCAGGCTGCCGTCAAGCCGCCGGATTTCTCCCAGTAAATCTCCTTTTTTCAGGCAGCTTCCTTCCCGGATAGCCGGATACCAGAATCCATTTCCCGGTGCCTCCAGATAGCGCATGATCCGAATCTCCCTTTGCTCTATTTTCCCGGATGGAAGTACCTCTGATTCCGGGGAGCTTTCTGAATCTTTTAAATTCATTCCTTTGACTGATTCCAGAATACTTTCTGGCAAAATATCCAGATGAACCAGCAGTTCATACAGGTTTATCCGATATGCATCCACCTCCCGTTCTGTCCAACGTCCCAGTCCGCCCCGTTCTAGTAGAAGAGCCGGGATTCCTTTCTGCGCTGCCCAGCTGTACAGACCATTTTTCGCCGTTGATGCCACTCTCCACGACAAAGACATCGCTCTTGCCGCTGCAGCCGCCTTTTTTTCTACCGTCTCGCCTGCTGCCACCGGAAAAAAGGCAAACGGAACTACCATCTCGTGAATATCTCCACTATGGAGATCCACGAGGAAGTCCGCATCTGGATACAGATACGTTTCCACAGCTGCTGCTATCTTCGCTGACCGGCTTCCCATTTCCGTTCCCGGAAATGCCCGATTTAAATTGACACCATCCTCCGGTACCAGCTGCTTGATTTCCTTATAAAATCCACCTTCATTAGCAATCGGAAGAAATACAACCTCTCCCTTCATCTGCCTCGGATCCAGTTCCTGAATCAGACGGGAAACTGCCAGAATTCCTATGTACTCACAGCCATGTACCCCCGCTGTAACAATCAACCGTTTTCCCGGTCTTGAACCACAGAAAGCCGCCGCTTTCAGGCTGCATTCCTCATCCACCGGAATTTTCAGCCACTGCTTCGTGCCTGCCTCCACCTTCGTTTCATATATTTTCATGTTCTATTTCCTGTTCTGAGAACTTTTCTGCTCCTTTTACTCAATTCCATCTAAACGATCGCCTGCAGCAGCCTGCGCGCATATTCATCCGTTGTCTTTCCCAGCTCCCGGACCGGACGGCATTCTGTGATATGTCCGCGGTATAAAAACAGCACCTCATCGCACAGATAGGTAACCGACGTCAAATCATGCGTAATAAATACATACGTCAGATTCAGTTTCTCCTTTAAATCTATAAGCAGATCCATAACCTGCACCTGCGTATGTGCATCCAAAGATGAAATCGCCTCATCGAACAGAATTATCTCCGGTTCGCAGGCTACCGCCCGGGCAATGCAGACTCGCTGGAGCTGACCGCCGGACAATTCATGGGGATATCGATCCAGAAAATCTGCACTTAGTCCCACCATCTCCATCAGCTCTCCGGCACCTTTTTTTATTTTCTCTCTTGAAAGCTTCCGGATTCCCTTTTTACGTGCTGCTGCCCGCTGTCCCTCCGCCAGAATATCCCGTATACGGAAACGCGGGTTCGCCGAGGTTGTATAATCCTGAAAAACAATACTGATTTTCTTCTGCAGATTCTTTCTCCCCTGACGGTTTCGATAAATCTCCTCCCCATCCAGAAGCACCTGCCCGGAATCCGGTTTTAAAAGTCCGCAAAGGACACGTCCAACCGTCGATTTTCCGCTTCCGGTTTCTCCTAAGATCCCTAGGCAGCTTCCCTTTTCCACCTGCAAAGATACGTCAAACAGCACCTGGTCCCTGGAGGTTCCAAACAATTTATCCTGACGCTCACTCCGGAAGCTGACACATATATCTTTTAATTCAAGCATAATTCCTCCTGATTATCCAGGCAAAGCCGGTAGCGCTCCATGACCGAGCGCCGTGTCTCTGCAAGCATCCGTGTATACGGATCCTTTGCATGCCTTAAGATATGTTCAAAATCGCCCTGTTCGACCAGTTTTCCTCCATTCATCACGACGATCTCGTCCGCAATCTTCGAAACCGCCCCCAAATCATGGGAGATAAATATCATCGCCGTATGACTTTCTTCCTTGATCCGCTGAAATTCCTTCAAAATTTCAGCCTGGGTGATGGCATCGATTGCCGTTGTCGGTTCATCTGCCACCAGAAGTGCCGGCTTCATCGCCAGTGCCAGCCCAATCATGATTCTCTGAAGCATTCCTCCGGAAAGCTGGTGTGGATACTGCCCCAGCACTTCCTCCGGATTATGAATTCTCATTTTTTCCAATACTTCCAGGGAAATCTCCCGGATCTTTGCCCGATCCCAATCTGTATGGGCTGCAAAGGTCTCGGCCATCTGGCTTCCAATCCGGTAAAGTGGATCAAAGCAGGTCATCGGATTCTGGAGAACCATGCCTATCTTCTGCCCACGCAGCCGCCGCAGTTCATCCCGTCCTGCCCGGCATAGATCCTTTCCCTCAAACCATGCCTGTCCTTCTATCCGGAACTGGCGGTCCAGAAGTCCCAGAATTGCTTTTACCGTCATGCTTTTTCCGCTTCCGGATTCTCCCAGAATACCCAGGCACTGCCCCGGCTCTACCTCAAAGCTTACATTCTCGACCAATTTTTTCTGTTTATTTCTGATTTTCAGTTCTACATTCAGTCCATCCACCCGCAGAATCGGCTGCACCCGCTCATGATTCAGGCTCATTTCTGCACCTCCTTCGGATCCAGCACATCCCGCAGGGCATCTCCCATCAGGTTAAACGCTGCTACCAGAATTACCACCGCAATTCCCGGAACCAGCATCTGTACCGGATTGCTGGTGAGGACATTCTTCGCCTCGCTCAGCATCGCTCCCCATTCCGGTGTCGGTGCCTGTACACCCAGTCCCAGAAATGAGAGGGTTGAAATATTGATAATCGCCCATCCGACATCCAGAGAGGATAAAACTGCCAGATCTGCCGCAATTGACGGTACAAGATGGCGAAATAATATAAAAGATTCTGGTGTTCCTATACATCGTGAAAAGCGCACAAAGTTCCGGTCACGATACTGCATAACACCTGTCCGGATCATCCGCGCATACCAGGCCCATTTAATAAACACATTGGCCAGAATTACATTCTGCACGCTGATTCCCAACAGGGCTACCACTGCAAACACCATGATCTGGCTCGGAAATGAAAGCATTACATCGACTGTGCGCATGATCACCTCTTCCACGATCCCGCGGAAATAACCTGCCAAAAGTCCCATCAACGCTCCCAGGCCAATCGTTCCAAGCATGGTCAGGACTGCCAGCCCCAGCGTCGGACGGATTCCATAAATCATTCTCGACAAAATACACCGTCCCAGATTATCGGTACCAAGTGGATACTGCTGGCTGAATCCGGCAAATTTATTTA
This sequence comes from Clostridium sp. AF50-3, assembly GCF_003477445.1. Classification (NCBI taxonomy): domain Bacteria; kingdom Bacillati; phylum Bacillota; class Clostridia; order Eubacteriales; family Clostridiaceae; genus Clostridium; species Clostridium sp. AF50-3. The sequence continues at coordinate 54,201 of NZ_QUDH01000010.1, forward strand.
AAATATCCGTTGCATACGGATCATTCGGTGCGATAAACGGTGCAAAGATCCCTATGAGCGCCACGATAAGCACCAGACCAATCGTTCCAACGGCCGCCCGGTTTCGAATCAATCGTCCTACCATCAATGACTCTCCTTTCTAAGACGCGGATCTGAAATTGTCTGAAGAATATCAAATAATAAATTAAATCCGACAAATAGTACTCCGATCAATAGCACATACGTCTGGATCACCGGATAATCCCGGTTAAAAATCGAGCTGATACAGAGTGTCCCAAGCCCCGGCCAGGCAAATACATTCTCAACGACGATCGTTCCGGAAATCAGCTGCGGTATGCTCATTCCGATCGCTACAATACAAGTATGCATCGAATTTTTCAAAATGTGTTTAAGAAGAATCTGCCGGTTTGGAATGCCTCTCACATTGGCATAGAGAACATAATCCTGTTTCATGTTTTCCAACATATTATTGCGGATCAGGCGGATATACGTCGATATATAACTCAATGATACCGTAAACGATGGCAGAATCAGGTGTTTAAAGCTCCCGCTTCCGCTCGTTGGAAGCAGATCCAGCTTGATCGAAACCAGCCAGATCAGAAGAAGCCCTACCCAGTATGCAGGCATCGCCGTTGTCATAAAAACAATCGCCCGCATGATGCGGTCAAACACACCATCCTTATAAACGGCACAGAGCACTCCAATCGGAATGCTCAGTACCAGAACCATCACAAACGATACACCCGCAAGCTGCAGAGTCGCCGGAAGACAGCGCATCAGTTCGCCCGCAACTGTACGGCTCGGATTGACGTAACTGATTCCAAAATCTCCCCTCAGACAGTCAGCCAGCCAGGAAATATATCGTATCAGATATGGTTTGTCCAATCCAAGTTCCGCCCTTACCTGTGCCACCGCTTCTTCTGTAATAATCGGTACCTGGCGGATGCGCAGTGCCACCTCCGCCGGATCGGATGGTATCAGGTTAATAAACACAAAACACACAAACGAAATAATAATAAGAAGCGGAATTGCCGACAGGATTCGTTTTATGATATATTGTTTCATTTATTTTTCCTTTATTTCTTCTCTCCAAAATAGAAATCAGCGAACGGAACCTCATACTGAGTCTGCGTAAAATGGAAGCCCTGCAGATCCGAACGGTAGATTGCCTTATTGCACTCATAAGTAAGCGGAATATAGACCGCATCCTCATGCAGACGGGTCAGCACAAATGTATACAGCTCCTGACGGCGCTCTTCATCCGTGGAAACCAGGATCTCTGTAATCGCATCATCGATATCTGCCTTATCTTCCAGTCCCTGCTGTGCCGCAAAATCTCCATAAACCGGAGCGCGCATCGCCGCCAGGGAGGACTGCGGGTCATACGGAGTTCCCCAGCAGATATTAAATACCATGTCAAAGTTTCCAGCCTTCATACTATCACGGTAAGACTGTTCTTCCTCTCCATGAATGTTCAGGGAGACACCCAGCTTCTGGTATTCGCTCTGGAGGTACTCCGCAATCGCTTTTTCCGTCACACTATCGCTGTTATAAAGCAGCTCCAGTTCCATTTTCTGGCCGTCTTTTTCACGTACGCCGTCTCCAGCCAACGTCCAGCCTGCTTCCTCCAGCATCTTCGTTGCTTCTTCCACATCATACTCATATGGGGTCAGATTGATATCGCAGTAAGGAACGGTAGATGCAAACAGTGTATCCGCCGGCTGTTCCAGACCATAAAAAATACCTTCTGAAATCGCTGCTTTGTTTGTCGCATGCTGAAGTGCCTTACGCACTTCCTTCTCATCCAGAATATCACGGGTTGTATTCAGTACAATCTGCCGGGTCGAGGTCGGATCCGATAACGCAACCGTAAAATTGTCATTTCCCGTATACTGGTTAATTGCATCCGCATCAATCATATTTTTACCGAAAATCAGATCAATTTCCCCTTTTTCCAGTGCCATGATACGCGTCTGATTATCCGGTATTACTTTTACCGTAATCTTTTTGATGGACGGCTGCTCCCCCCAATAGTTTTCGTTTGCTTCAAATACTGCATACTCATCTGTCACAAAATCGGTCAGGACATATGGACCTGTTCCAATGTATTCGTTTACGCCATCCTTTGTGCTTCCGTCCTTCATCGCCTTCGGAGAAATCATTGCAAACGGACGGGTAACTCCCAACTCTGTCAGCAGAGGATAGTACGGCTCCGACAGTTCGATCACAAAGGTTTTATCATCCGGAGCCGAAACCCCAACCAGAAGATTCATCATTTCCAGCCAGGTGTGACGATCTTTGTTTTCAATGATTGCATCAAAGTTTGCCTTGATCGCGTTGGCGTCACACACCTCTCCGTCCGAAAATTTCACTCCATCACGGATGTGGAACGTGTAGGTCTTTCCATCTTCACTGATATCCCAGCTCTCTGCCAGGCAGCCCTCATACCCATTTTCTGTAATATTGACTAAGGTCTCGTAGAGCATTTCCTGTGCATACATTTCACCTGCATACAGATGTGGATTCAGATCACGGATATCCCGATAATTAACAAATACCAGTTCATCCTTCGTGCTCTCTGCCGATGCACTCTGCTCTGATTTTGTCCCTTCTGTACTGTTTGAAGCGTTTCCGCCACATCCAGCCAAGACAGCCACGGAAAGAACACCAGCTGCCGCTATGAGTCTTTTACTTTTTTTCATATATGTCCTCCTGTTATGCCTGACGCAGGTTTGAAAGCCTGCATCTCTTTTATCTACTTTGTTAAAACAATTCGTTTTTACCGGCAGATAAAAGGATAACATAGTTACGCACAACTAACCACTATCGTTTTACAGGGGGATTGCTATAACGATTTGTTATATCTAAACAATTAAAGCATTTTTTTGAAATGTTCTAAAAACCACGCTGCCTCCGCACTCAGCTTTTCTTCATTCTGGTAAATATATCCGATTACCAGAAATGGTTCACTATTCCGGATCTTCAGATTACGGATTGGATATTGTTTATAATCCTCATATAAAAAATCAATTCCCAGGCTGCAGATATCGCTCTGCATCAGGAGATTCATTGTCATATGATCGCTATTGGTATGTACAACCGTATTCAGCATATCCGTGCTGATCGCTCCCAGGCTCACATGGTTTAAATGATGCTCCATTGAGAAAAAATCCCGGATTCCGCTGACGAATTTTAACTGCGGAAGCTCGGTAAAATCGATACTCTCATCCTCATAACGCGGATGATTTGGTCCCACATAAACACAGGCAGGTTTGACATCCAGTTCCTGAAAAGACAATTTTTTGTGGGACAAAATATGCCGGAATGCCGGAACCTGTTTCTGTGCTACATACACAATCCCCAACTCCGAAATTCCCTGGGATACCTGATCACTAATCTCCTCCACACTGCCTTCCCGGTGGGAAATCTGGCACTCGCAGCCATATTTCTTATAAAAATCTGTCAGAAGCCTCGCAATCATGTTGCTCGGTAGGTAGAAACGGTAAATTTCCGTTCCTGCGTATCTTCTGCCAGCGAGTTAATAAGACTCACATGATTTAAAATATTGTGTGCATACTCCCGGACCGTTTCTCCATATGGGGTAACCCTGAGCCCTCTGCTTGTCCGCTCAAATAACGCACGCCCCAGCTCCTGTTCCAGCATCCCGATCACCTTGCTGACATTCGGTTGGGATGTGTATAGGCATTCTGCTGCCTGATTAAAACTACCTTTTTCACAGGCAACCATAAAATATTCAAGCTGTTTTAATTCCATTGAAGTCCTCCTTCTGTTGTTCTCCATTCCACCTTATGTTAGCTGTAACTAACCAAAATACAAAAATCAAGAGGCACACAGCTTGCACAGCCTATGCACCTCTCTTTCGGTTCCAAAAGTGCCTACCCGCGGACAGTAACCCCTTTTTCGCTAAAAAACGATCCGCAGTACAATCACAATTCCCAGATAAGCCAGAAGAATCAAGTAGGTAATCCGGTCTCTCCTCTCATAATGCAGCGGCTTCATCTTCGTGCGCCCACTTCCGCCCCGGTAGCAGCGCGCCTCCATCGCCATCGCCAGATCCGTCGCGCGGCGGAACGCCGATACGAAAAGTGGTACCAGAATCGGGATCATGCTCTTTGCCCGCTGTACGAGATTGCCAGATTCAAAATCAGCGCCTCTCGCCATCTGTGCCTTCATGATCTTATCCGTCTCCTCAATCAGAATCGGGATAAAGCGCAGCGCGATCGACATCATCATCGAGATCTCATGCACCGGCACATGGAGACGGTTCAAGCATCCCAGACTCCGCTCCAAGCCGTCCGTAAGCTGATTCGGGGTCGTCGTCAGCGTCATGACAGAGGAACCAATCACCAGATACATCAGGCGCAGACCCATGAAAACTGCCAGCCGCAAGCCCTCATGCGTCACTTTTAAAAATCCAATCTGGAAAATAACCCGTCCGCTCGTCAAAAACAGGTTAAAGCTGATACTGATAAGTAACAGGAACACGATCGCCTTGAGTCCCCGCACGATAAATTTAAATGGTACGCGTGAGGTGCGGACCGCCATCGCCAGAAATACGGTTGCCACTGCATAGCAGAGCAGGTTGTCCGCGAAAAATAATGAAATAATGTAGATCAGCGTTCCAAACAGCTTGGTACGCGGATCCAGCCGGTGAACCACTGATTCGACCGGATAATACTGTCCGATTGTGATATCCCGTATCATTGTTTCTCCCTCCGCTTGTTATACAGCGCCAGAATCGCCTCCCGCGCCTCTTCTACCGTCGTGATCGTGTCGTCGATCGGAATCCCGCGCTCCCGAAGTCCCTGCACCACATAAGTGATCTGCGGCGCGGCAAGACCGATCGCCTCTAACTCCTTGTAATGGCGGAATACCTCCTTCGGCGTATCGTCAAACATCTTCACGCCGTCGTTCATGACCATGATGCGGTCCACGTAGCGCGCCATGTCCTCCATGCTGTGGGAAACCACCAAAATCGTCAGCCCGTGCTCCCGGTTCAGGCGCTCGATCTGACCTAAAATCTCATCGCGCCCCTGCGGATCGAGTCCCGCCGTCGGCTCGTCGAGGATCATCATCTCCGGACGCATCGCCAGTACACCCGCGATCGCGACGCGGCGTTTCTGTCCGCCGGAAAGTTCAAACGGGGACTGCTTATAAAATTTTTCATCCATGCCGACCAGCTTTAAGGCATGGCGGGCACGTTTTTCCACCTCTTCCTGCGGAAGCCCCAGATTTTTCGGTCCGAAACAGACGTCTGTAAAAATATCTGCCTCAAAGAGCTGGTACTCCGGATACTGGAACACCAGCCCCACTTTACTCCGCAGATCCTTTAATTTATAACCCTGGCTGTAAATGCTGACACCCTGATACTTAATGTCGCCGCTGGTCGGCTTGATCAGACCGTTTAAATGCTGGATCAGGGTTGATTTTCCCGATCCAGTGTGACCAATCAGACCGACAAATTCGCCGTCCTGAATCTCAAAACTCACGTGCTTTAATGCCTGGCGCTCTAACGCCGTGCCCTCGCCGTAGGTGTAGCACAAATCTTCTACCTGTATTGCCATCTCTATTCCTCTTTCAAAAGCGGTACCAGTGCGTCCAGAAGCTCCGATTTACGAAGGATTCCATCCGGAAGCGGCATTCCCTTTTTCTGCAGCTCCCACGCAAGCTCCGTCACCTGCGGCACATCCATCCGGTATTGTTTTAGCTCCTCCACGCGGGAGAAAATCTCCTTCGGCGTGCCGTCCATCACGATATGACCGTCATCCATGACGATCACGCGGTCTGCATCGACCACCTCTTCCATATAATGGGTGATCAGCACCATCGTGATTCCTTCCGCCCGGTTTAACTCATGGACGGTGCGGATAACCTCCTTGCGTCCGTTCGGATCGAGCATCGCCGTCGGCTCATCGAGCACGATACATTCTGGTTTCATCGCCATGACGCCTGCGATCGCCACACGCTGCTTCTGTCCGCCGGACAGATGGTTCGGGGACTGCTTGCGGTACATCGTCATCCCGACTGCCTTTAAGCTCTCATCCACTCGCTTCCAGATCTCCTCGGTCGGAACTCCGATATTTTCCGGACCGAATCCGACGTCCTCTTCCACTATATTCCCTATGATCTGGTTATCCGGGTTCTGAAAGACCATGCCCGCATTTTTGCGGATATCCCACAGATGCGCCTCGTCCCTTGTATCCATCTCCGATACAAAAAGCGTACCGTCGGTCGGGCTCAAAATGCCATTGATCTGCTTGGCAAATGTGGACTTGCCGGAACCATTGTGTCCCAGGATCGCCACAAAGCTGCCTTTCTCAATCTCCAGATTCACATGATCCAGGGCGCGCTTTACTTCCTCTACCTGCCCCTCTTCATCGCGTCTTATATAATCAAATACAAGATTGACCGCTTTTATGATATTCATGTATTTTTCCTCCACAGTATGTCCGCCTGACCGGACATTACCGTTCATTGTAGAAGAATTTTCCCCGGTAGTCAAGCGGTTGTTCCGAATTGTTATCCTTTTTTAAAAATAAGTTTACTTTTTATTTGCCCGCCCCAGGTACAGACTACCTATTTGATCGCATATTCCGCGTAAATCTCAAAGAAATCCGCGTCATTTTTCTCGAACTCCGAGGTCAGATCCAGACTGTCCCAGAGCCCACTGCTGTAAGAAACGGAGATCGTATTGCTGAACCGGTCGTAGATCTCCTGAAAGGCGCGTTTTTTCCGCTCTTCGTAGATGCGCTCCTTGCGCGCCGCCGTCTCGTCCTCGTCGTAATCGTCCGTACATTTGAGCACATAGTACGCGTCGTCCGCATGGATCACCTGGCTGACTGCGCCCTCGGCAAGGGAAAATGCCTCTTTCTCATAGGCATCCGACTCATCGCCGCGCCCCAGCACCCGGTCACTCACCGTCAGCCCCGCCTCCTCGGCACAGGACTGGAAATCGGCATCTTCCTGCGATGCCGCCCGCTGGAAGGCGTCTGCCTCGCTCTCATCCGATGTCTTTATCTGACTGACATGGATCACCTTTGCCTCACTGTCGCTGACCTCCAGCGCCACATTGTCCGTGAGCTGTCCCGCCAGCTTCTCCGCCAGACCATAATCCTCATAGATATGCTGGACATCCGCCTCCGTCACGCCCATCGAGTCAATCGCCGACTGCGGCAGACGCCCAAAATACTCGGCTGCTGCCCTGTCCATCGCCGCCCGCTCCTCTGAAGTCAGGGAAATCCCCCGGTCGGCTGCCAGCAGGTTCATGATTTTCAGCTCATCCATAAACGAACGGATCTGTTTTTTTAGATACGTTTCAAAATCATCGCCCTTTTCTCCAACTGAAACGCCCCAGATCTGATCCGTACAGACCTCCTCATAGCGTTTTTTCTCCGTCATGGCAATCACCATCACTTCCGCGCGGGAATAACCTTTTTCATTCTTCTTTCCCACCACGATCGTGCTGCCGTCCGAGCCGCATCCAGTCAAAAGCCCCAGGCTGAGCGCCAGCCCCGCAAGCAGGGCACACGCCGCCCGGTGGATATGGTTTGTCTTCCTTTTCTGTTTCTGCATGGATACTCCCTTTCTCCTGCATATTTTAGCAATTCCTGTCACATATTCTCTCTGAGCGGCTGATTTATTACTGTTCACACATATGACCAACAGCGCTGCGTTCTGTCAATCCTTCCACTCTGGTTCACGGTCTGCCACCACGTTTTCTTACGGCACTTTCGGTTCCAAAAGTGCCTACCCGTGAACAGTAACTTTCTTTCCATCCGCCATCCACCTCAGACCGTATGCTTGAACAGATCCTCTATCTTCTCCGGACAGATCCGCTTCAATTCCTGATAGAGTCTTCCGACCGGCAGCCCCATCACATTCGTGTAAGAACCGTCGATTCCGCGGATATGCGCGGCAAAGCTTCCCTGAATGCCGTATGCGCCCGCCTTGTCCATCGACTCGCCGCAGTCTACATACGCCTCGATCTCCGCATCGCTCATCGGATATACATCCACCCGCGTCTCAACCGCAAAGCAGCTCTCCCGATCCTCAGTCAGGATCGCCACGCCCGTGTATACACGGTGGCTGCGCCCCTGGATCCGTCCGATCATCTCAAGCGCCTCATCCCGATCCGCCGGTTTTCCTAAAATCTCGTCATCCACACTAACAACGGTATCGGAACCAATGATAATCCCGGAAAATGGGATTCCCGTCGTCCGTGCCTCCTCACGCACCTGCGCCATCACATCGCGCGCCTTCTGTCCCGCCAGTTCCATCACAACCTGCGCCGGTTCCGTACAGAGCGGATTTTCCTCCAAAGTGCTCGGATGAATCTCCGGTTTCAGCCCAATCCGCTCCAAAAGCTCCCTGCGGCGCGGAGACGCACTCGCCAGAATTAACCGGCAGGCTGGTTTGATATTTTCTATGTCTCTTCTCTGTTCCATTGTTCTGTTCTCATTTCCTCAGTTTCATTTAACGCTTAGATACACGTTATCCCTATATTTATACCATCTATCAGCCAAAATGAAAAGATCCGATGTTCGTTATATGAACATCGGATCGAGAATAAATGCAATCAAAATGCCTAAAATCGCGCCTGCTGCTACCTGTATCGGCGTATGCCCCACGTATTCCTTCAATTTTTCCTGTAACACCACGCCATCCAGCTTGAGGAAATCATCGAACAGCAGACGGTTCAATACCCGCGCCTGCTTTCCTGTCTCCTGCCGGACACCGATCGCGTCATACATAACAACCATCGCCAGAATAAAGCTGATGGAAAATTCAAAGCTTCCCACTCCGTACCGCAGCGCCGCCGCCGTTGCCAGCGAACATACAGTGGATGAGTGGGAACTCGGCATACCGCCGGAGCCAACCAGACGCTCCGGGTTGAACGAATGGTTCAGCCCGATGTCCAGAATCGTCTTGAGCACCTGGGCGACCACCCACCCGGTCACGCCGGTCATCAGCGTCTGGTTTGATGTCAATTCCTGAAAAAAAGTCATGTTTCTCTCCTGTACTATCTTAATTCCTCTGTTTTCTTCCACACATATGCCGCTGTCTCTAAATCACTCGGTCCGTCATTAATATCCTATCAGCCAGTCATACAATTCCTGATATTTTCCAGCCGATGTCTGCCAGGAAAAATCAGCCGCCATGCCGCGGTCTACAATCTTGTTCCACTCGCGCTTCTTATTATAATAGATGTATTTTGCATAGCGGATGCAGTCGAGCATCTCATGTGCATTGTAGTTAGCAAATGAAAATCCTGTTCCGGTTCCATCGTATTCATTGTATGGCCATACAGTATCCTTGAGACCACCCGTCTCACGCACGATCGGCACGGTTCCGTAGCGAAGCGCCATGAGCTGGCTCAGCCACATGGTTCAAACAGCGACGGCATCAGGAATGCGTCACAGGCTGCATATACCTTATGCGACATATCTTCCGAATAATAAATATTAGCGGAAACACGATCATTGTACTTCCAGTCATAGTGGCGGAACATATTTTCATACCGTTCATCTCCGGTTCCCAGCACAACCAGCTGTACATCTTCCGTACAGATCTCATCCATCACACACTGTACCAGGTCAAGTCCCTTCTGGTCGGTCAGACGGGAGACAATACCGATCATGAACTTTTTCTCGTCCTGCGCCAGTCCCAGCTCCGCCTGCAGCGCCTTTTTATTCTTGGATTTCTCCTTGCGGAATGTCTTTGCGTTATAATTTTGTACGATCCGTTTATCTGTCTCCGGATTAAATTCATCGTAATCGATACCATTTAAGATACCGCGCAGACTGTTGCTTCTCGCACGCATCAGACCGTCCAGTCCCTCGCCGTAGAAGGGAGTCTTGATCTCCTCCGCATAGGTGTTGCTGACCGTCGTGATCGCATCCGCGTATACGATGCCGCCTTTTAACATATTGCCGTCTTTGTAAGCTTCCAGCTTATCCGGTGTAAAATAGTAGTCCGGCAGCTCAGAGAAATGCTGGATTGTCTTCACATCCCACACACCCTGGAATTTCAGGTTGTGGATCGTCATGACGGACTTGATATCCCGGAAGAACTCACCGCCGTGGAATTTGTCCTTGAGATGCACCGGGATAAGTCCCGTCTGCCAGTCGTGGCAGTGGATGACATCCGGCTTGAAGCCGATCACCGGCAGGGATGAGAGAGCCGCCTTGCAGAAGAAGGAAAACTTCTCCAGATCGTAATACCAGTCCCCATACGGGCGGTCACCCCAGAAATAACTCTCATTATCAATAAAATAGAAGGTCACGCCCTCATATTCATATTCCAGGATGCCCACATACCGGTTCTGTCCCAGATAATCCATATAAAAATGGTTCACATACTTCATTTCATTGCGGAATGACTCTTTGATGCACAGATACTTCGGGATCATGACACGCACATCAAAATACTGCTTATCAAAACATTTTGGAAGGGATCCGACAACGTCTGCCAAACCTCCTGTTTTGATAAATGGAACCGCCTCCGATGCAATAAACAGAATATTCTTCATAGCTACTACCTCCCAACCGTGCCCGCTCGCGATCTGGCACCCTATTAAAATTATTATACAATAGAATCAGGGAATTAGAAAGTAGGCGACAGAGAAAAAAATCGGGAAATATATGACAAATAGTTCCGATTTGCAGACTGTATTTTCTGAATTGGATATTTTGCATAGTACCGGATGAATTATAAATTTTACCGCTTCCTATGAAACAAAAATAAAAGACGGAGCCGAAAAGGAAATTATGTTTTCTCTTCGGCCCCGCCTTTTGTATAATCAGGGATTGATCTCCCTGTATTTCCTCATCGTCCGCGCAAACAGCTCGCCGTTGGACGGCGGCGTGTACGTGATCGCATTGGCTCCTGCCTCGATCGTCTCCAAAATCGATTCGTTAGTCGGTCCTCCGGTCGCGATAATGGCAACGTCCGGATACTCCTTCCGGATCTCGGCTACCATCGATGCGGTGGCGGCAGCGCCTGATACATTTAAAATATCGGCTCCCGCCTCCAGTTTGCGGCGGACATCCGTGTGAACCGAAGCAATCGTCGCAATGACCGGAATGTCAACCACCCGCTTGATCTCCGTGATGACCTCATCCGCGATCGGCGCATTGACCACTACACCGTAGGCTCCCTGATGTTCTGCCTGAAGCGCCAGACGGACGGAACGCTTTCCTCCGGTCAGACCGCCGCCAACCCCGACAAACACCGGCACATCCGAGATGCTGATGATCGACTGTGAGATAGCTGCCTGCGGAGTAAACGGATAAACTGCGATGATCGCATCCGCGTTGATATTTTTGATGATTGCCACATCCGTTGAGAAAGCGATCGATTTGATACGCTTTCCAAAGATGCGGATTCCTGAACATTCACTGATACAATACGGACACATAATCGTGTGATCCCGCAGGTTCCATTGTACGCCGGTACTTTTTTTTTCATAGGCAATTCTCCGTTCTTTTAGCTGCTTTCCTGACCTCTCTGTCCAGCTGTTTTATACAGGGGCAGTTTTTCAGTCCTGCATCTTTTATTTCCCCTTTATCTTATCATACACACATTTACCCATGCAATCAGTCACTTTCATAAATGTGTTACAATCGTGTTAAAAAGGCTTACAGCACTTTCGGCTCCAAAAAGCACCGCACGATTTTATACATCCCGCTTATAATCCAGGCAAATCTTATCAACAATCAATGCGATAAATTCCGAATTGGTCGGCTTTCCTTTCCCTGTGCTGACGGTATATCCAAATAGATCGTTGATCGTGTCCATCTTGCCGCGGCTCCATGCGACCTCAATCGCGTGGCGGATTGCCCGCTCGACACGGCTTGAAGTGGTCTGGCGCTTCTTGGCGATGGTCGGGTACAGGATTTTCGTCACAGAACCGAGCATTTCTTTATCACTGACTGACAAAATAATCGCATCCCGCAGGTACTGATATCCCTTAATATGAGCCGGAATCCCAATCTCATGCAGAATCTGCGTCACATCGCTCTCCAGATTCTGTCTTTCATATTCCGCCGACACCATATACGGCTCCACCTTCCGGTTGCCCGCCAGGGTCGAAGCGCGGTTCCTGTAATTCTTCAGGCGATGTACCTTGTCTAAAACCGCCTCCTTCGAAAATGGCTTTACTATGTAATAACAGGCGCCCATCCGAAAAGCATCCGCTGTCAGATTCTCGCTGCTCGCAGCTGTAATCATAACAAAGGAAGTGTCAGCTGAACAGTCTTGATTTGTCTTGATGCGCTCCATAACCGAAATTCCATCCATTCCCGGCATCACTACGTCCAGAAATACAATATCCGGCTTTGTCTTTACGATCATATTATAGGCATCGGTTCCGTTTTCCGCTTTTCCGACCACCTGAATCTCCTTATCACTTTCCAGTATATTTCCAAGCATATCCAATGCCTGACGATTATCCTCTGCGATCGCAATCTTCATTTCTGCCATAATATTCTCCTCCTCGGCACCTGTGATGATTAAAATAATTATAAATTCTTTTTTTAACAAGTTTCAACTCGTTTTGATCGCGCAGTTCGACACTCAACGCTCATTTTGTCTATCAATTCTTTTGATGCAAAATAAATTACACAAGATGCAAACTATATATAAGCATGTATTGTAGCTAACCGTATCTGTTAAGATTCCGCTATAAACCTTCTACCGCCCAGCCGCCATACGCCTATCTAACGATCCCTTATCACCACGTTTTACCGATTCCGGTCGAAAGACACACAAAATACACGCAATTAAAAAGCCTCCACGACCGGTTTCTGAACATGAAAATTCCATCTTTGCAGATCAAGTTTCGATAAATTCCTATAAAAAAACAGAGTTACGCCATAGCCATACAACTATAACATACTCTGTTATCGTGTTAATGCAACTGGCTGCCATTTTACAGGCCCTATAGCTTTGCGTCGCAGCTTTTCAACTGTTTTGCCAAATATGTAATTTGCTCTATTATATACGCTTTTTTTATATCCTGTCAATAAAGAGAGCAAAAACTTTGTACTTTGCATGTTACTGTTCACACACGTGTGCCCAGCAACAGGATTTTGCCGATGCTGCGTATTCAAAATCGGCAAAATCTGCTGCCAGAACTGTATCATATGGAATTTTCAGTCCAGAAAATTCCCACTTGTAAACAGTTACTTTGCATCCAGATTCAATGTCCCAGCATATTCTCCACCAGAATCCCATACCCTCGCGTCGAATCCTGAATAAAAACGTGCGTGACTGCTCCGATGAGTTTTCCGTTCTGGATGATGGGGCTGCCGCTCATGCCCTGGACGATCCCGCCGGTCAGGGACAGAAGTTCCGGATCGGTTACGCGGATGACCATGTCCTTGTTGTGGCGGTTGGAAGAGTGGTCTATTTTCTGAATCTCAATCTCGTAGTCTTTCAATTCCCCGGACACGCTGCTGCGGATGCAGGCACGGCCTTTTTTGACGTCCTGACGGTAACCGATCGGAATTGCAGGGTTCTTTACCCGGCTTAAAAAGCGCGGATTTGCCGTCCCGAAAATGCCCTGATCCGTATTAGCCTCCACACTTCCCAGCCGCGACTGATTTCCATAGTAAATAACGCCCGACATCACGCCCGGCTTTCCGAAACTTCCCTTCTCCACGCCCAGAATCTCCGTATCGTATAGTTCGCCGCCGGAGGTCTGCACCAGAAGTCCCGTGTCGCCGTCGCTGATACCGTGTCCCAGCGCTCCAAACGCGCCGTTAGCACATACATAGGTCATCGTACCGATGCCCTGCGTATCGTCGCGGATCCACAGCCCAAGCTTATAGTCTCCCTCCTGCGTCTGTACCGGCGTCATCTGTACATCCATCGTCTCTCCCTCGCGGCGCACTGAAAGTGTCAGAGCCATATTTCCCGCTTCCTTGACCGCCCGTATCATATCTTTCTTGTCCGTCGCCGGCGTCCCGTTGATTGCCTCGATATAATCTCCAGAACGCAGGATCCCGTCCGCCGGATCTATCACTTCCCCCGTCTGTGCCGTCACCCTTCCGGTTCCAATCACCATCAGTCCATCGGATTTCATGTAAATACCCACCGGCAGCCCACAGGGAACCGCATACTGGACGTCCGACACATCTACCTCGATATCCTTTAATTTCCATATTCCAAAGAGTTTGAGACTTAAACGGTACGTTCCCTCCTGTTCAGAATAGATGGAAAAGGGCTGGTTGAGCTGCAGATGGATCTGGTCGGACGGAATTTTAGAGCTGCCGTTTAGAACCACCTCCTCGCTCTCACTTTCCAGCAATGCCCGAAACGGCAGCCCAAAGCGAACTTGCTCCTGCCGATCCACCACCACATTGATGCGGTCGGGAACCGCGTTCTTCACATATTGATAAGACACACCGGCAAGCGCAATGACCCCCGCACCAAAGATTATCAGCAGAACACGGCGAAGTTTTTCCTTCCGACTTATTGTTTTCCACATACCAGAGTTTTTTCGCACGGTTTTTCCTCCTTCTACTCTTATGTACCTCCCCCGTTCCGTAGATTCCGCACTGCGGCGAATCTCAACGAAATGCAGATGTACACTCTGTTTGAATCCAAGAACTTGTTCGATAAAATCGTTTAATCCTAGTATGCGGAAAACCGTAAAATTCAGTCTGCTATTTTTGCGCCATTCTTTCTATTTTTTTCATTCAAGTGTTATTAAAACCCTGACTTTTTCTCAAGGTAAATGGAAAACCTGAAAAATTCCATTCTAACGTCAAAAAACCCGGTTCAGAAGACAGATTTCTCTGTCTCCCAAACCGGGGGTATAAAATCATCTTATGATTCAAAACTTGCGTAAAAGAACGAAGATTTGATACAACTTAAACAAACGAATCTATCTAAATTATACCAGCTCTAACAGAACTTCCATAGCGCCGTCGCCCTTACGCTGACCGATCTTAACGATACGGCTGTAACCACCATTGCGGTTAGCGTACTTCGGTGCAAGCTCATCAAACAGCTTAGCCGGCATATCTACCTTCTTAGTGTTTTTCTTCTTGCCTGCTCTTGCAGTCGGAACGTCTGTTACATCGTAGAGAACCTTCAGCATCTGTCTTCTAGCGTGAAGTCTGGAAGCTTTATCTTTCTTGATCTCTTTCTCTACTTCGTCGTAAACGGTAACTTTCTTGCCGTCAACAACTTCTTTTACTCTCTTGCCGTTCTCGTCTTTGCGAGCTACCTTAGCGGTAACTTTAACGGTCTCGAAGTTATCTTTCTCTTTTACTGCCAGAGCGATCAGACCCTCAGCGATCTTCTTCACTTCTTTTGCTCTTGCCTCAGTGGTAACGATCTTGCCGTTGAATAACAGTGCGGTTACCAGGCTGCGCAGCATTGCTTTTCTCTGACTGGAAGTTCTTCCAAGTTTTCTATATCCTGCCATGATTCTTTCTCCTCCATTTGCGGAAGCCGGCACTCATGCTCTTTGGACTTACTGAATGTCTGCTATATAAAATATAATTGTTTGATGGTTATGCAGGGACCTGTGCCATTCGGACTTACCCGTCCCCGTATCTGCATGAAAGGGACGCACTGCAAAGCACGTCCACCCACGCGGTATCTTAAGCCTCTTCGCTCGGGTTGAGCTGCAGGCCTAATTCTTTCAGTTTTGCAAGAACCTCTTCCAGGGATTTGCGGCCCAGATTTCTGACTTTCATCATATCTTCCGGTGTGCGGTTGCACAGCTCCTCCACTGTATTGATTCCGGCTCTCTTTAAACAGTTGTAAGAACGAACGGATAACTCCAGCTCGTCGATGTTCATCTCAAGCACTTTCTCTTTCTCGTTGTCTTCCTTCTCTACCATAACCTCTGCGGTCTTGGCATTCTCGGAAAGGTCAATGAAGAGGTTCAGATGCTCGCTCAGAACCTTTGCTGCCAGGCTGACAGCTTCGTCTGGTGCCAGCGTTCCATTTGTGTATACATCTAATGTCAGCTTATCATAATCTGTCACCTGACCCACACGGGTGTTCTCAACGGTCATATTGACACGCTCCACCGGTGTGTAGATAGAATCAACAGCCAGAACTCCGATCGGAAGATCTTCACTCTTGTTCTTATCTGCGCTGATGTAGCCGCGGCCCTTCGTGATCGTCAGCTCCATGTAGAATTTGCTGTCCGCGCCGCCGCTTAATGTAGCGATGACCTGGTCCGGATTCAAAATCTCAATGTCAGAATCAGCGTGAATGTCAGCTGCTGTGATGACGCCTTCGCCCTCGAACTCGATATAAGCCGTCTTCGGCTCATTCGTCTCGCTGCTGTTTTTGATCGCCAGACTCTTGATGTTCATGATAATTTCAGTTACATCCTCTTTTACACCAGGGATAGAACTGAACTCATGCAAAACGCCGTCGATTTTCACTTGACTTACTGCTGCACCAGGCAAAGAGGAAAGCATAATTCTTCTTAAAGAATTGCCTAATGTGGTACCATAGCCTCTTTCCAGCGGTTCAACCACAAATTTGCCATATCTTTTGTCTTCGGAAATCTCAGCAATTTCAATTTTTGGTTTTTCAAAATCGAACACGATAGCCCCTCCTTTTGGGAACATTTTTGAGGGTCTGCCATACTCTTGTAGTCTCGGAATCTCCCAAGCAGCTGCCAAAGCAGATACATGGGAGATTCTGGACTAACATAATAGTAATACTTCTTATTATTTGGAGTACAGCTCGACGATAAGCACTTCGTTTACAGGAACGTCAATTTCGTCTCTGCTCGGTAACTCTTTAACAGTACCTTTCAGGTTCTCAGCGTCAACTTCCAGCCATGCCGGTACCATTCTTCCGCCGGTTACCTCAGCGATATCTTTATATCTCTGTGAAGATTTGTACTTCTCTTTGATCTCGATTACATCGCCAGCCTTAACTAAGTAGGACGGGATGTTTACGCTCTTGCCGTTTACGAGAACGTGCTTGTGATCTACGATCTGACGTGTCTCTTTTCTTGTACGGCCAAAGCCCATTCTGAATAATACATTATCCAGTCTGCACTCCAGAAGGATCATCAGGTTAGCACCGACCTGACCATTCATTCTGGATGCTTTTGCATAGTAATTTCTAAACGGTTTCTCTAACACACCGTAGATGAATTTTGCTTTCTGCTTCTCTCTCAGCTGGAGTGCATACTCGCTCATCTTTCTGTTGGCTCTCGTTAATTTTCTCGTTGATTTCTTGTCGATTCCTAAATAAACCGGATCAAGGTCAAGAGATCTACATCTTTTAAGTACAGGAACTCTATCTACTGCCACTTTACTTGCACCTCCTAATTAGACTCTTCTACGTTTCGGCGGACGGCATCCGTTATGCGGAACCGGAGTTACGTCCTTAATGCTTGTTACTTCCAGACCACATGCCTGAAGAGCACGGATTGCTGCTTCACGACCTGATCCCGGACCTTTTACCATAACGTCTACAGACTTTAAGCCATGGATAAGAGCTGCCTTCGTTGCAGTTTCTGCAGCCATCTGAGCTGCATATGGAGTAGATTTCCTTGAACCTCTAAATCCCAGACCGCCTGCACTTGCCCATGATAAGGCATTACCCTGTGCATCTGTTAAAGTAACGATTGTGTTATTAAAAGATGACTGGATGTGCGCCTGTCCGCGTTCAACGTTTTTCTTTACACGCTTTTTTGTCACTTTCTTGCCAGTGGACACTTTTTTAGCCATTTTAAACTAACCTACTTTCTCAAATATTGAATCCTGTTGCTAAACCTAACCTGATTCAGTTTCCTTGTTACTTAATTATTTCTTCTTGTTTGCTACTGTCTTTCTCGGACCCTTACGAGTTCTAGCGTTGGTCTTTGTCTTCTGACCACGAACCGGAAGGCTCTTTCTATGACGGATGCCTCTGTAGCATCCAATCTCCTGCAGTCTCTTGATGTTCATAGCGATCTCTCTTCTCAGATCACCCTCAACCACCTGACTGTCAGCGATGATTGCCGCAAGCTTCTTAACTTCGTCGTCAGTTAAGTCCTTAACACGAGTGTCAGGATTAACTTCAGCTTCGGCCAGGATACGGGCTGCACTTGCTCTACCGATACCGTAGATGTAAGTCAAGCCGATCTCTACGCGTTTCTCTCTTGGTAAATCGACACCTGAAATACGAGCCATGTGTGTAGTACACCTCCATTAGTTTTTCTTACTTCTTCGTTGATAATGTATAAATTTGCTTAAACTACTGAACAACTCATCCGAGTGGTTCATAATAGAAAGCCGCGCGAAAAAATAGGTGCTAAATCAAATTAGCCCTGTCTTTGTTTGTGCTTCGGATTCTCACAGATTACTCTGATACTGCCTTTTCTCTTGATGATCTTGCACTTTTCGCAAATTGGTTTAACCGATGATCTAACCTTCACAGCAATTCTCCTTTCCGTAATAGTCCGTCCAATCTCGGACATACAATTTTTTATAACCTATTGTAGTCCTGTGTCGGACTTACAGGTACAACAGACTCGTTCCATCCCCCTGCCGTGAGAGGACAAAAGGGCGGATCTTACCTGATGCTTCAACAAAGTTCGCTAAAGCATTATAACATTTAAAATCCTATAATGCAAGCGAAATTTACACTTCTCTCAATATTTTTATTGAGAAAAATGGATTGGTCTTTATTTATCTCTCCAAATGATTCTTCCCTTAGAGAGATCGTATGGCGACATTTCCATTGTAACCTTATCGCCCGGCAGAATACGGATGTAGTTCATACGGAGTTTTCCGCTGATCGTAGCAAGTACGATGTGTCCGTTTTCCAGTTCTACCTTAAACATAGCGTTCGGCAGCTTCTCTGCTACTACGCCCTCAATCTCAATTACATCTGCTTTCGACATTCTATATACCTCCCTGCAATGATTTCTGAATGAAATAGCGGATCGCTTCATCCTGGACTGCCGCGCCGTCCGCAAACTGGGCTGCCAGCGCCTCATCCCATTTGTGGGAGAACTGCACGTGCTTTCTCTTCTTGCGTTTCGGCTTGGCGGCGGTTTTAGTGCGTCCGTCTGCCAGATACACGTAGCGTGCATCTTCTCTGACTATAATATAATAAGTGCCTTTGTCGTGGCCCGCAAGTGAGCGGACCAGACAGCCAGTTCCATATTCCGTCATTCTGATCTCCGTTTCTGTAGACAGGTGTTTCCGCTCCCGCCGCAGTTCTCAGATTACAGTTTGTTCGCTTGCCTATTTGCTCACTTAGCTTGCAAACAGGGCAAAAATTCATGCAGATTTGTCTTCGACAAAGAATTTTTGCCATTGCCCGCCTTATTGATCGGCTCGGACATCTGCCTCAAGATGCGTACATACTGTAATCGGAAAGCCTGCTTAGGTCTTCGTAAAAACTTCCCCAGCTTACTTCTTCTTTATAAGGAAAGGATCTCAGGTTCGCCCTCTGTAATAAGAATCGTATTTTCATAATGAGCAGCCCAGCCGCCATCTTCCGTCATGACGTCCAGTCATCATCGAGCCAGACTACTTCGTAGCTGCCCTCGGTAATCATCGGCTCGATCGCGAGCGTCATGCCGGGCTGTAAGAGAATTCCTTTTCTTTTTCTTGCAAAATTCGGAATCTCCGGATCCTCATGCAGATGGGAACCGATTCCATGACCAACCAGATCCCTGACAACACCAAAACCGAAACTTTCGGCATATTTCTGGATCGCTGCAGAGATGTCATTGAGATGATTGCCAGCTTTGGCAAATTTAATTCCCTCAAAGAAGCTCTGTCTGGTAACTTCAATCAGTTTTTTGGCATCATCGTCGATCTCTCCGATGCCGTAAGTCCGGGCTGCGTCTGAGTGGTATCCTTTGTAGATCACTCCTGCATCCAGACTGACGATGTCTCCCTCATCGAGAAAATGTTCCTTGTGCGGGATTCCATGTACAACCTCATCATTGACAGAGACGCAGATCGATGCGGGATAGCCGTTGTAATTTTTGAACGAGGGAATGCAGCCGTAACTCCGGATGATTTCCTCTCCCATATGATCAATATCCCAGGTGGACATACCCGGCCGAAGATTCTTCGCCAGTTCCTCATGCGTTTTGGCGAGAATTCTTCCCGCCTCACGCATCAGTTCAATCTCCCTGGGAGATTTTATCGTCACTGCCATGTTTTAAGCTCCCAAAATATCCGTAATGTTCTTGAATACGTCTTCCATGGTCTGTGTACCGTCTACCGTATGAAGAACGCCCTTCTTCTCATAGTACTCGATCAGCGGGTGTGTCTGGTCATGGTATATTTCCAGACGTTTCTGTACAGTCTCCGGCTTGTCATCATCACGAAGCACCAGCTCAGAACCGCACTTGTCGCAGATTCCTTCTTTTTTCGGTGCTGCGAACTGGATGTGGTAGGTAGCGCCGCACTTTAAGCACGCACGGCGTCCTGCCATGCGGTTTACGATGTTTGCATCCGGCACATCTACGTTGAGCGCGAAATCAATCGCCTCGCCGTTTGCTGCCAGCGCCTCTGTCAGACTCTCAGCCTGCGGGATCGTTCTTGGGAATCCATCCAGAATATAGCCGTTCTTGCAGTCAGCCTCATGGATCCGGTCAAGAAGCATGCCGATCGTTACCTCGTCCGGTACTAAAAGCCCCTGATCGATGAACGATTTTGCTTTTTTACCAAGCTCTGTGCCTGCCTTGATATTGGAACGGAAAATATCTCCGGTAGAAATGTGCGGAATGCCGTATTTTTCTGCAATTCTCTGAGCCTGTGTTCCTTTTCCGGCTCCCGGTGCTCCTAACATAACAATCTTCATAATGGTTACAATCTCCCTATATACAACAGAATCGCCTCCAGGCAGGAGCTGTCTCCGGCCACCTCCAGCCGTAAAGTAAGCAAGCTCCCGCCCAGAAAGCGAGTTGTCTTAGTCGTTTAAGAATCCTTTATAGTTGCGAACCAGCATCTGTGATTCGACTGCTTTGATTGTCTCAAGTACTACACCTACGATAATGATAAGAGAAGTACCTCCGAAGGAGAGACGGCTCACTGAGAACAGTCCAGAGACAATAATCGGAACCAGGCAGACAATGATCAGTCCGCAGGCACCAATCAGTATAATATACTCCAGAATTCCATCCAGATAATCGGATGTTGGCTTTCCTGGACGAATGCCCGGGATGAAGCCGCCGGATTTCTTCATGTTGTTTGCTACTTCAAGCGGGTTGAATGTAATGGATGTGTAGAAATACGCAAACACAATAATCAACGCGATGTAGACAATTAAACCAACTGAATAAGCCGGACGCTCTGGATTAAACCAGGAGCTGGAATTCAGAGCCAGAAGAATCTTTCCTCCGATGGTGTCATAATTAACCTGGAAAAATCCAGCAATTACCACCGGGAAAGACATCAGGGATGAAGCAAAGATAACAGGAATAACACCTGCTGTATTTACTTTTAACGGGATGCTTGTGGACTGACCGCCAACCATCTTACGTCCCTGCATCTTTTTAGAATACTGAACCGGAATTCTCCGCTCTGCATCCTGTAAAATGATAACAAATACAACCATCGCTACGATAACCGCTACGATAATCACGGCTGTTACAACTGCAACCGCCACGATCTTGCCCTGCAGGAAACGCTCATAGAGCGTAATCATATCGCTTGGCATGGTTGAAATGATATTGAACAGAAGCACGATAGAAATACCGTTTCCGACGCCGTTCTCGGTGATTCGCTCACCGATCCACATCAGCATGGCACTTCCGGCTGTCATTGTCACAATAGCGACAATCACATTCAGGGCAGTAAACTCAACTAAAAGTCCCTTGCCGCCGAAACCGATCGCCATAGCGACGGACTGCATCAGCGCCAGTGCAACCGTAAGGTAACGCGTATATTCCGCAATCTTCTTTCTTCCGTCCTCGCCCTCCTGCTGCATTTCCTCTAATTTCGGAATTGCAATTGTCAGAAGCTGCATGATAATGGAAGAAGTGATGTACGGGGTAATACTCAATGCGAATACCGACATGTTCGTGAACGAACCGCCGGTAATCGTATTGAAGAAACCAAACGCATCATTGGACTGTCTTGTAAACAGTTCCTGGAAAAATGTTGTATTAACTCCGGGAATCGGCAGCTGCGATCCGATACGGGTCACAACCAGCATAAAGAACGTATAGAGGAGTTTTTCTCTGACCTCTTTTATCTTAAATGCATTCTGGAGCGTTTTTAACATATTAGATCACCTCGCAGGTTCCGCCAACGGCCTCGATCTTAGCTTTCGCGCCTTCACTTACCGCATCAACCTTTACGTTCAGCTTTTTGGTCAGCTCGCCATTGCCGAGGATCTTAACGCCGTCACGCGGGTTCTTTACGATGCCTGCTTCGATTAATGTTTCAACCGTAACAACTGTGTCGTTCTCGAATCTCTCAAGAACGCTTACGTTGATACCAACGATGGTCTTAGAATTTCTGTTTGTGAAGCCTCTCTTCGGGAGACGTCTATATAACGGCATCTGACCGCCTTCAAATCCTGGTCTCGGAGCGCCGGAACGAGCTTTCTGTCCCTTATGTCCCTTACCAGCAGTCTTACCGTTGCCTGATGCGTGACCACGACCTCTTCTGAAGCTGTCGCTGTGCTTAGAGCCTACCGCCGGCTTTAAATTGGATAAATCCATGACTGCACCTCCTTGCAAATATCTTAGATTTCCTCTACTTTAACTAAATGTCTAACATTCTGGATCATGCCTCTGATAGCGGCGTTGTCCGGCTGCTCAACTGTCTTGCCAGTCTTGTTTAAACCAAGAGCTGCAACCGTTGCTTTCTGCTTCGGGATAGCGCCAATAGGAGACTTAACCAATGTGATTTTTAATTTCTCTGCCATTTTTATCTCCTCCTATTAGTTCAGAATTTCTTCTACAGACTTACCGCGAAGTTTTGCAACCTCTTCCGGAGTCTTTAAAGAACCTAAGCCTGCCAGGGTAGCAAGAACTACGTTTGCCTTGTTGTTGGAACCAAGGGATTTTGTACGGATGTTCTTGTAACCAGCCAGATCCAGTACGGCACGAGCCGGACCACCAGCGATAATACCGGTACCTTCCGGAGCCTTCTTCAGAAGTACGTTAGCGCTTCCGAATTTGCCGAGGAAATCGTGCGGGATGCTATTGTTCTCATCGAACGGAACCTCCATCAGGTTTCTGGCAGCTGCCTCTTTGCCCTTGCGGATTGCTTCCGGAACCTCAGCAGCTTTTCCCATACCAGCACCAACGTGGCCGTTTTTATCTCCAACTACTACTAAAGCGGAAAAACGCATTGTACGTCCGCCCTTAACGGTCTTGGATACACGTTTGATTGCCACTACAGTATCCTCTAACTCGAACTGGTTGGCATCAATTTTTGTACGTTTCATGTGTATGTTCTCCTTCCTACTAGAATTCCAGACCAGCCTCGCGGGCTGCATCTGCTAATGCCTGAACTTTTCCGTGGTAAATAAATCCGCCTCTATCGAAGACAACTTCTTTAATACCTTTTTCAAGCGCTCTCTTAGCGATTACAGTTCCAACGTGAGCTGCTGCTGCAACATCGTTCGTCTTCTCCAGTTCAGCTTTAACTTCCTTCTCGGCAGTGGAAGCTGCTACTAAAGTTTTTCCAACTGTATCATCAATGATCTGAGCATACATATGATTATTACTTCTAAACACTGCTAAACGCGGTCTCTCGGCTGTGCCAGAAAAACGGTTGCGTAATCTAACGTGTTTTTTAACGCGAATTTCGCTTCTTGACTGTTTGCTAACCATCTTCACACTCTCCTTAATTATTTCTTACCAGTCTTACCAACTTTACGTCTGATAACCTCATCGGCATACTTAATACCTTTGCCCTTGTACGGCTCAGGTCTTCTCTTATCCCGAATCTCAGCTGCATACTGGCCAACTTTTTCTTTGCTGATACCTTTAACAGTGATCTTGTTCTGTCCTTCCAGAACAGTCTCAATGCCTTCCGGATCTTCCATCTCTACCGGATGGGAGTAACCAAGGCTGAGAACCAGTTTCTTGCCCTGCTTCGCTGCTCTGTAACCAACACCGTTAACTTCCAGGACTTTCTCATAGCCTTCTGTTACACCATGAATCATGTTGTTAATTAAGGTTCTTGTCAGACCGTGTAAAGATTTCATTTTCTTTAAGTCGTTCGGTCTGGTAACTACGATATGACCATCCTCTTCTTTGATGTTCATCTCAACCGGGAGTTCTCTCTCAAGAGTTCCCTTCGGACCTTTTACAGTCACTAAATTGTTCTCTGCGATTGTTACGGTTACGCCCGCCGGAATCGCAACTGGCATTCTTCCGATACGTGACATGCCTTTTACCTCCTACTTAGATTTTCGGAGAAGCCTGAGCGGCTTCTCTGTTTTCAGTTGTATCTATACCTTGTCTAAACCGATGATGATGCTTTCGGCTTACCAAACAAATGCAAGAACTTCTCCGCCTACGCCGAGTTCTCTTGCCTGCTTGTCAGTGATAACGCCCTGGTTGGTGGAGATGATAGCTACACCTAAACCGCCCAGTACCTTCGGCATATCTTCCTTGTTTGCGTAGATACGCAGACCCGGTTTGGATATTCTCTTGATGCCGGAGATGATTTTCTCGTTTTTGTCTTTACCGTACTTTAAGGTAATACGGATAGTCTTGAAATTGCCGTCCTCAACAACGTCATATTTCTTGATGAAACCTTCCTTTACCAGGATGTCAGCGATTGCTAATTTCATCTTGGAAGACGGAACATCTACTGTATCATGTTTTGCAGTGTTAGCATTACGGATTCTTGTAAGCATATCTGCAATCGGATCGCTCATTGTCATTTTGAGTGTGCCTCCTTATAATTTGACTACCACTTACTGTAAGTGGGTTTCGGTGGGTTTTGGGAACACTAGGATGTGTCCTCTATAATATAGGCATCGTCCACTCGACTAAGCTCGTCTATCGTCTTCGACTCTGACTCACTAAGTCTCGGGACGGGCTTTCGCACTAGATTCGAAACTACCTCATCAAGTGCTCAATGCCTACCAGCTTGCTTTCTTTACGCCCGGAATTTCGCCCTTGTAAGCTAATTCACGGAAGCAAACTCTGCAGATGCCGTATTTTCTTAAATATGCATGCGGACGACCGCAGATTCTGCAGCGGTTATATTCTCTGGTGGAGAATTTTGCCGGACGCTGCTGTTTAATCTTCATTGAAGTTTTAGCCATGATAAATCCTCCTATTATTTAGCAAATGGCATGTTGAACTGAGTTAACAGCTCACGTGCTTCTTCGTCGGTCTTAGCAGTGGTAACGAAGATGATATCCATACCTCTTACCTTATCTACTTTATCGTACTCGATCTCCGGGAAGATAAGCTGCTCTTTGATACCCAGAGCGTAGTTGCCTCTGCCGTCAAATGCGTTCGGATTTACACCGCGGAAGTCTCTTACTCGCGGAAGAGCCAGGTTGATCAGACGATCAGCGAACTCATACATCTTCTCGCCACGCAGGGTAACTTTACAGCCGATAGCCATACCCTCTCTAAGTTTGAAGTTAGCGACTGATTTTTTCGCTTTTGTAAGAACTGCCTTCTGGCCAGTGATGATTTCCATATCTCTTACAGCAGAGTCCAGAACTTTAGCATTTTCTTTTGCCTCGCCAACGCCCATGTTGATAACAATCTTGTCCAGCTTCGGCACTTCCATGATATTTTTATATCCGAATTTTTTGATCATAGCGTCTACGATTTCGCTCTGATACATTTCTTTTAATCTAGCCAATTTTAACGTTCCTCCTCTCTGTATTAGTCAATTACTTTACCGGTTGCCTTAGCAACGCGGACTTTCTTGCCGTCTTCTACCTTGAAGCCAACTCTCGTAACCTTGCCATCCACTACCAGCATAACGTTGGAAATGTCAAGCGCGCCTTCCTGATGGATGATGCCGCCCTGCTGATTAGCTGCAGACGGTTTGGTATGCTTTGTTACCATGTTGCATCCCTCAACCAGGACTGTATTCTTCTTTACATTAACGGAAAGAACTTTTCCGGTTTTGTCTTTGTCTTTACCTGTGATAACCTTTACCAGGTCGCCTTTTTTAATTTTATGCACAGCTGACACCTCCTACAGTACTTCCGGAGCCAGGGAAACAATCTTCATAAACTGTTTCTCACGAAGCTCTCTGGCAACCGGCCCAAAAATACGGGTTCCTCTCGGGTTCTTGTCGTCTTTGATGATAACGGCTGCGTTCTCATCAAATTTGATGTAGGAACCATCTTTACGGCGTGCGCCCTTAACGGTACGTACAACAACGGCCTTCACTACATCGCCTTTCTTTACAACACCGCCTGGTGTTGCATCTTTAACGCTGGCAACGATTACATCGCCAATATTTGCATATCTTCTAGTAGAGCCGCCCATAACGCGGATACAGAGTAATTCTTTCGCACCGGTATTGTCGGCAACCTTTAATCTGGTCTCCTGCTGAATCATGCCCAATACTCCTTTCTGATTTAGAAATTATCTCGCTTTCTCGATAATTTCGACGAGTCTCCATCTCTTATCCTTGGATAACGGTCTTGTTTCCATTACCTTTACAGTATCACCGATACCGCACTCGTTGTTCTCGTCGTGTGCTTTTAATTTATAAGTTCTCTTAACAATCTTACCGATTAAAGGATGTTTTACGTGGTTTTCGATAGCAACTACGATTGTTTTGTCCATCTTGTTGCTTACTACCTTACCGGTACGTGTTTTTCTAAGATTTCTTTCCACGGTAGATATCTCCTTTCCTATTTTAGGAATCTATGATAATTAGTTCGCTTTCTCTGTAATAACAGTCTGAATACGAGCGATGTTTCTGCGAACTTCTTTAATTCTGCTTGTATTATCCAGCTGGTTGGTAGCGTTCTGGAATCTTAAGTTGAAGAGTTCCTTCTTAGCAGCTACTAATTCTTCGTTTAATTCTGCAGATGTCTTAGCTTTTAAATCTTCTACATACTTATTAATTTTCACTGTTATCACCGCCTTCTAAATCTGCTTTAGAAGCAATCTTGCACTTGCACGGAAGTTTGTGCATAGCAAGACGAAGCGCTTCTCTCGCTGTCTCCTCTGGTACACCCGCGATCTCAAACATTACGCGGCCTGGTTTTACTACTGCTACCCAGTACTCAAGTGCGCCTTTACCGGAACCCATACGAGTCTCAGCCGGTTTAGCAGTTACTGGTTTATCCGGGAAAATCTTAATCCAAACTTTACCACCACGTTTGATGTAACGGGTCATGGCAACACGGGCTGCCTCGATCTGGTTGGATTTGATCCAGCACGGTTCTGTAGCGACTAAACCGTACTCACCGTAGTTGATTACATTTCCTCTAAGCGCCTTGCCGGCCATGGTACCACGGAACTGTTTACGACGCTTTACTCTTTTCGGCATTAACATTATTTATCGCTCCCTTCCTTATTTCCTTTCGCAGGAAGTACCTCGCCTTTGTAGATCCAAACCTTAACACCGGTCTTGCCGTATGTTGTGTTTGCCTCAGCGAAACCGTAGTCAATATCTGCTCTTAATGTCTGAAGCGGGATAGTGCCCTCGCTGTAGAACTCTGTACGAGCCATATCAGCACCGCCAAGACGTCCGGATACGGAAGCCTTGATACCCTTAGCTCCAGCCTTCATGGTTCTGCCCATAGCGGACTTCATCGCACGACGGAAGGAAATACGGTTCTCAAGCTGCTGAGCGATGTTCTCTGCAACGAGCTGAGCGTCTCTGTCTGGTCTCTTAACTTCTTTGATGTCTACAAAAACTTTCTTGTCAGTTAATTTCTGAACCTGAGCTTTTGTCTTCTCGATCTCTGCGCCGCCCTTACCGATAACAACGCCCGGTTTAGCAGTGTAAAGAATGATTTTTACTTTATCAGAAGCGCGCTCGATTTCGATTTTGGAAACACCGGCGCTGTATAATTTCTTCTTAAGGAAGGTTCTGATTTTGTGATCCTCTACCAGGTTATCTGCAAAATCAGCTTCCGCATACCATCTGGAATCCCAGTCTTTAATAACACCGACTCTTAAGCCGTGCGGATTAACTTTCTGTCCCATAATTGCCTCCTCTTATTTCTCATCAAGCACGATTGTGATGTGGCTCATTCTCTTTTCGATTCTGTAAGCGCGGCCCTGTGCTCTCGGTTTTACTCTCTTCATTGTCGGTCCCTTGTTAGCGAAGCATTCTGCAACGTACAGGTTCTCCGGATTCATCTGGTTGTTGTTCTCTGCGTTAGCAACAGCAGACTCGAGTAATTTTTTAATTAAAGTAGAAGCATATCTAGGATTGTATGTTACAATACCAAGCGCTGTCTTCACATCTTTGCCTCTGATGGCATCTAATACGAAGCATGCTTTCTGAACGGATACTCTGGCGTAAGACAGCTTAGCCGACGGTCTCGTATCCTTATTAGCATTTCTTTCTCTTTTAATCTGGGATCTATGTCCTTTAGCCATTGGTGAAACCTCCTTTCAAGCGTAACTTACTTACGTCCTGCTTTCTTCTCGTCTTTTCCGTGGCCTCTGTAAGTTCTAGTGGCTACGAACTCACCGAGTTTATGTCCAACCATGTCCTCTGTCACGTATACCGGAACATGTTTTCTACCATCGTGAACTGCGATTGTATGTCCAACCATCTGCGGGAAGATTGTGGAACGGCGGGACCAGGTTTTGATAACCTGTTTCTGTCCTGCTGCGTTCATCTCATCTACTTTCTTTAAAAGATGAGCATCTGCAAATGGTCCTTTTTTTAATGAACGACCCATTAGTATACCTCCTATTACTGTTTACCGTTTCTTCTTCTTACGATTAACTTATTAGACTGTTTGTTTTTCTTTCTGGTCTTCAGGCCGAGTGCCGGTTTGCCCCAAGGTGTGCAAGGACCTGGACGACCGATACTGGTCTTGCCCTCACCACCACCATGCGGATGGTCATTCGGGTTCATAACAGAACCGCGGACAGTCGGACGAATACCCATGTGACGTTTTCTACCAGCCTTACCGATATTGATCAGGTTGTGGTCGCCGTTGCCAACTACACCGATAGTAGCGCGGCAGCTGATCGGAACCATTCTCATCTCTCCGGACGGTAATCTAAGGGTTGCATATTTGCCTTCTTTAGCCATTAACTGAGCAGAGTTACCAGCGGAACGAACCAGCTGACCACCCTTGCCCGGAAGAAGCTCGATGTTGTGAATCTGTGCACCAACCGGGATTTCAGAAAGCGGTAAGCAGTTACCAACTTTTGCCTCAGCCTCTGCACCGCTCATAACCTTCTGTCCAACCTGTAAACCAGCCGGAGCAAGGATATAAGCTTTCTCGCCGTCTGCGTAGCAGATCAGAGCGATGTTTGCTGTACGGTTCGGATCGTACTCGATACCAAGTACGGTTGCTGCGATACCGTCTTTTGCATTTCTCTTGAAGTCGATGATTCTATATTTTCTTCTGGAACCGCCGCCTCTGTGACGAACGGTGATTTTACCCTGGTTGTTACGACCTGCGTTCTTCTTTAAAGAAACTACTAAGGATTTCTCCGGTGTGGATTTTGTAATCTCAGAGAAATCAGAGCCGGTCATATGTCTTCTGGAAGGTGTATATGGGCTGTAAGATTTAATTCCCATGACTTTGACTCCTTTCGTTCAACGCCTCCTGGCGTTTCTTCATGTTTTTCACGACATAGTGTTCGTCGTATAATTGTCTATTGAGGATGAATTATAAACCAGCGAAGATCTCGATCTCTTTGCTGTCCTCGGTCAGCTGAACGATAGCTTTCTTTGTTGCAGCTGTCTTACCGAATGTCATGCCTCTTCTCTTTGTCTTGCCGTCCATGTTCATGGTGTTGACACTCTTAACTTTGGTGCCCGGGAACATCTTCTCAACGGCTTCTTTGATCATAGTTTTGTTTGCCTCGGTGTGTACCAGGAAGGTGTATTTCTTGTCTGTCATAGCATTCATACTCTTCTCAGTTACAACCGGTTTGAGGATTACGTCATAGTACTGTACGTTTGCCATTATGCATATACCTCCTCGATAGAAGCTACAGCAGCCTTGGTTGCTACTACTGTGTTGTATTTCAGGATATCGTAAACGTTGATGGTGCTTACGGAAGCAGTCTTAACGTCTGCCACGTTTCTAGCGGATAATACAGCCTTGTCACAAGCCTCATCCAGAACAACTAAAGCTTTGTTTACTTTCAGGTTGTTCATAACCTCAACAAATTTCTTTGTCTTGATCTCGTCGAAGTTCATAGCCTCAACTACGATGAACTTGTTCTCGTTTACACGGCTTGTCAGAGCGGATTTAAGAGCAGCTCTCTTCTCTTTCTTATTTAAACGGATTGTGTAATCACGTGGTGTCGGAGCGAATACTACGCCGCCGCCCGTCCACTGCGGAGCTCTTGTTGAACCCTGTCTTGCATGTCCGGTACCTTTCTGTCTCCACGGTTTCTTACCACCGCCGGAAACTTCGGAACGGGTTTTTGCTTTCTGAGTTCCCTGACGTTTGTTAGCAAGCTGTGCTACAACTGCCATGTGAACCAGATGTTCATTTACTTCTACACCGAATACAGCATCATTCAGTTCTAATGTGCCAACTTCGTTGCCTTCTAAATTGAAAACAGATACGTTTGCCATCTGTATGTTCCTCCTTTCCCGTAAAAGCCTTATCTAGCGACCTTTACTGTCTCTTTGATTGTTACTAAGGATTTCTTCGGTCCCGGTACAGAGCCTTTAACAAGGAGTAAGTTGTTCTCAGTATCAACCTTAACAACCTCCAGGTTCTGAACAGTTACTTTTACGCTGCCCATGTGACCCGGCATTCCTTTGCCCTTAAATACGCGTCCCGGTGTGGTTGCAGAACCGTTGGAACCCTGATGACGATGGAACTTGGAACCGTGAGCCATCGGTCCTCTGTGCTGGCCGTGTCTCTTGATGGCACCCTGGAAACCTTTACCTTTGGAAATAGCAGTTGCATCAATTTTATCGCCTGCTGCGAAGATGTCTGCCTTGATTTCGTCTTTTACAGAATACTCTTCAGCATTCTCTAAGCGGAACTCTCTTACATATCTCTTGTAAGCAACGCCTGCCTTGTCAAAATGACCCTTAACCGGCTTTGTCACAAGTTTTTCTCTCTTGTCTACAAAACCAACCTGTACTGCTTTGTAGCCATCGTTCTCTTCTGTCTTAACCTGTGTAACAACACACGGTCCAGCCTGAAGAACGGTTACTGGAGTTAAAACTCCGTCTTCGTTGAAGATTTGAGTCATTCCGACTTTGGTAGCTAAAATCGCTTTCTTCATTAATCTGACCTCCTGTTTTTCTACAGCGGAACGCGTTCGTCAAACTCCCGCGTTCATCCTAGAACTGTCCAGATGTCTCTATCTAAACTAGTATAGGATTCTTAATTATTTGTTTTTCATCTTTACGTTGATGGACACGCCAGCCGGCATTTCCAGTCTCTGCAGTGCATCAACTGTCTTCTGGCTCGGAGCAATGATATCGATGAGTCTCTTATGAGTTCTCTGCTCGAACTGCTCTCTGGAATCTTTGTACTTATGAACTGCTCGCAGAATGGTTACTACCTCTTTCTTAGTTGGCAGCGGCACCGGTCCACTCACCTTTGATCCGTTTTTCTTTACAGTCTCAATGATTTTTGCAGCGGATGTATCTACCAGCTGATGATCATAAGCTTTCAGTGTGATTCTCATTACTTGACTTGCCATAAAAAAAGTCGCCTCCTTTTCGTACTATTAAGCACGACAAGCGGTGACTGTACACATACCCGTGTGTGTCCTCGCAGTCCACACACCAAATCCGTCATTTGTCTTCAGGATACTCTATTCTTGTACAGTGACTTGTCGCCAGTTTCCTAACTTGACATTCGCTCCGCGGAATAACCTGCTTATCATAAGCAGCAACCTCTCGTTTCATCGCTATCATGCCACAGCTTCGTTATAATAACACAGCTTTCCGGGAAATGCAAGTGTTTTTTTAAGAAAAAATCTATATTTTTCAAGAAAAAACAGGAGTTTCTTCTTCCGGTGGGTAATTACACCTTTTATATAGAAGAAACTCCTGTTTATCCACAAGAATATATTTCCATGCAGAAATTTTATCTCAGTCGAGAAGACTCCCAGCTTTTTTAATTAATCCTCCCAATACGTCGGTTCCACCGGGGTTCTAGCCTCGTCGCTGCCATCGTCGCTTGTGCCGTCCACCTCTGTGACAACACCCGCAGAGCTTGTCTTAAACTTTGTGCCGTTCGCATCCTTCACGGTGCTGGATTTCACTACCTTGCCGCTCGTCGTTACCAGATAGTTTTTGTCATTGACTTCAATGACTTCATACTTAGTACCGCTGTCTGCCTTCTGAAGCTTACCCATGTAGTACAGGAATCCATCCTCCACACCTGAGTAGCCGCGTCCAGCCTTGTTGCCGCTGTCAGTGAAATAGAACTGTCCGGTCGTTCCGTCGCCCTCTACTACATTTCCCTTGCCTTTTACGACTGAGCTGGTCGCCTTGTCCGCGCCGAAGAAATAGCAGGCATACTGACCGCTCGTTCCTACCTCCAGACGTCTCAGACCATAGACCGGGTTGCCCTTCTCATTAAATAAGTAGGTAATATTGTTGATGCGGACCAGGTTGCTCGTCGAAGCGTCAGAAATCTTCGGACCCACCTTCGGCTCGCCGTTGCTTGAAAAATAATACCACTGTACATCGCTGCCGAGATCCAGATTGTAATCATCATCCTCCGGCGGAGTCGTGGAGAGCCAGCCAGTCTGTACCTGACCGTTGCTCTGATAATAACGGTAATTTTCAAATCCAGAGGAATTTCCCATATCGACCCAGCCGGTCTGCATCGCTCCGTTTTCGTCGAAGCAGTAGTAGGTTCCGTCAATCTTATATTGTTTATATTTGGCACTGCCTAAAGAAGGCACATATTTCTTTCCCGAACTCTGAAAGTAGTACCAATGATGATCCTCATCGTCGTCGCCGGGTTTCACTTCATCATCGTCCTTTTTGGTATCATCCGGATCTTCCAGATATGCCCAGCCGATCTGCATGACACCATCTGCATTCGTGTAGTAGGTGTCATCATCCACCCAGCCCGTCTGCATCGCTCCATCACCGTCGAAGTAATAGTACTTGCCTCCGATCTTGGACCAGCCGTCGGATACCATCTTTCCGCTGGTGGAGAAATAGTACCAGACCGTCGTAGCGGAAGTCTCGTTCCATGCCGGATTGCGCTTCGGCAGTTTCAGCCACTTGTCAGTCGCCATGATGCCGGTACTCTCGACAAAGTATTCGTCGTCCACCCAGCAGTTCGACGCGATGTTGCCCTGGGAATCGAGATAGCGCCAGAGATTGTCTGCTCCCTTCTTCCAGGTATTCGTCACCTTGTTGCCATTGTTGTCCACATATATCCAGCTGTTTCCAGACTGCTGCCAGCCTTCTGCCGCGTAAGATGTCAGGGTCGCCGCCCCTATCATCAGCGCTGCGGAAAGGACGCAGACTGCCAGTTTCTGTTTCTTCATATACAAGCCCTCCCAGTTCACGATTGATAACGTCTATTCTCCCACCTGCTGCGCATTCGCACACTTCCCGTCGTGTGGAGACTGCATCAGATGCTTATAACGCCTTGTTTTGTTCCAGATACGTGCAATCTATCTTTTACCTAATATACATTTTAACAGGAGATATAGGAATCTTCAAGGAGATTTATCTTTCAATTTATTTACTTTTTTTGGCAGGAAGCCGTTCAAAAGGTTTGACACGCCAATCAATGACCGATATAATTAGGTATGCATTTCAACTGAACCGTTTTTCCGGTCAGACAGACTGCGTTTATGGTTACTGTGCACGCATCGTGCCCAGTAACGGAATTTGCCGTGGCTTCGCATTTAAATACGGCAAATTCCTGCTGTCACCACGTTTTCTTACGGCACTTTCGGTTCCAAAAGTGCCTACCCGGGAACAGTAACCATTTATGCCATTTGGATGGAAATGGCTTATGGATAACACCGATTATAAAGGCGGCAGATACCCTTTTCCGGGGTTTGCGCCTCATTTTTTTGAAAGGATAAAATTTTATGTGGATTGCAGATGGATGGAACGATTATGAAGTGATTGACTGCTCCGAAGGAGAGAAACTGGAGCGGTGGGGCGACTATCTTCTGGTTCGCCCGGACCCGCAGGTTATCTGGAACACCCCCAAGACACACCGCGGCTGGAAAAAGATGAACGGACACTACCACAGAAGCTCCAAGGGCGGCGGCGAATGGGAATTTTTCGACCTGCCGGAGCAGTGGTCGATCCATTACAAAGAACTGACCTTTAACTTAAAACCGTTCAGCTTCAAGCACACAGGTCTCTTCCCGGAGCAGGCGGCAAACTGGGACTGGTTCGGTGACCGCATCCGCAATGCCGGACGCCCAATCAAGGTTTTAAACCTCTTTGCCTACACAGGCGGCGCTACCCTGGCGGCAGCCGCAGCCGGCGCCAGCGTGACCCATGTGGACGCCTCCAAGGGCATGGTAGCCTGGGCGAAGGAAAACTCCCGTTCCTCCGGGCTGGAAAATGCACCCATCCGCTGGATCGTCGATGACTGTGTGAAATTTGTTGAGCGTGAGATCCGCCGCGGCAACCATTACGACGGAATCATCATGGACCCGCCGTCCTACGGCCGCGGACCGAAAGGCGAGATCTGGAAGATCGAAACTTCGATTTACCCGTTCGTGCAGCTCTGTACGAAACTGTTATCGGACAACCCGCTCTTCTTCCTCATCAACTCCTACACCACCGGGCTGGCGCCGTCCGTCCTGACCTATATGCTCTCAACCGAAGTTGCCTCCACCCACGGCGGCACAGTGAAATCGGACGAGCTGGGACTTCCGGTTACCCGCACCGGACTGGTATTACCATGCGGTGCATCCGGACGCTGGGAATCTGGTAAATAACACTGGTATTCGGATGACATAGACACCCCATTTTTAAGTTTGATTCCTATTCATTCCAATCCCGGATATCTAACAGCCCCGGGACCAGTTCCCGCGCACTCGTCTCTAATATAATTCGCCCCTTCTCGGCGCTTGCACCAGACGGATCTCCTCCAATTCCAATCGGCGATCCGTCTTTTGTTTTCCAATCCTCCGACACCCAGCCGATCGAAACCGGACCGTATGGCTTCAGGGCGCGGGTCTTCTCAAACGCCGTCGGCTCTCCCGCTTCCGAAAGTTCCAGCTTCACAAGACTCTCATCGACCGCCATTACCATCGATGTCTCCATCTCTCCACCGTGGAAATCCCAGATATTCCCCTTTGAAATCGTTGCTTTTACATCCGGATGACCAAATGCCCCCGATGAAAGGATAAACGGTGCAATCCCCAGCTCACTCCGAAGTTCCCGGCTTAAAACCTGCGCTATCGGCGCATTCCCACCATGGCATACCAAAAAAGCCAGCTTTTTAAAACCGTGATGCGCCAGGCTGACGCATATATCATATAAGAGATGATAGTAAGTGTCCGGCCGGACTGTGACCGAACCGCAGAAATTCTTATGCTCTGTACTTAAGCCCACCGGAATCACCGGAAACAGCAGCATCGGGAAGTCTTCTTCCCCCTCTGCCTCCAGTGCCTTTTTGATCTCCTGACTCATCGCCTCCGCGATAATATCATCCGTTCCCAGTGGTGCCTGATTGCCGTGCTGTTCCAGCGCCCCGAGCGGAATCAGGATAATCGTGTTCTCACGGTCCACCTGCTCCATTTCCCATCTTGTCAAATCTCTATAGTTACGTATCATAGTATCTCCTCCTCTTATAAAAACAGATATGTCTTTGCACGTTCCATCAAACAAAAAGGATTGTCCGGGATTCTTCCCCCAGGCAGCTTTCCCAGCGGTTTCCCGACAATCCTTTCTATGAAATGGTTCTGCCGTTTCACAGCAAACAGCCAAATCCGTCAAACCATTCCTCTTATTTCATTTTATACTGCTTTCGGCACAATCTTCGCCGCACGCAGGCGTACAAACAAAAGCTGTCCAACGATATAGTTGAGTCCCACTTTCAATACGTTGAATGGGATCGTCGCCAGGATGATAAATCCATTCAGGTCTTTGATCGCCGGGTTGACCGACGCTACCATGCGGATCACTTCATCCAGCGGCAGGCTCATCGCTTTCGCATATAACGGAAGCGTAATGTTCGCATTGATAAAGCATGCACACGCGGTGCGGATCACGATACTGAGCAGAAGTGCTTCTACAGCTGCCTTACGGTTAGCGCCCAGCTTCTGATAGAGGAACCACAGCGGCCATACGAACAGGAACGCCGCAATCAGGTTGGCCAGCTCACCGACGTACATCGTGTTAGTTCCGACAGTAATCAGCTTGATTAACAGCTTGATGACTTCTACACAGATACCGGATACCGGTCCCATCAGAAACACGGCAATCACAGACGGTACATCACTGAAATCTACCTTATAAAACGGCGGCATCATCGGAACCGAAAATTCCAATGACATCAGCACGCCAGCAACCGCTGCCAGCATCGCCGTATAAATCAATTTTTGAATACTCCATTTTTCTGTCTTCATCTTAAATCTCCTTTCGGTTTTAAAACTCATTTCTCCGAAGGAGGAGTATGAATCAAGTGCCGGACTAGCTGCATTTGTAAAACTAAAAAAATCCCAGGTTGTTCGGGACCTGGGATAATAAATCGCAACTTAGCCGATGTACACCAGCCTGCTTACGCTCAAACGGTACACTCTCTGACTCCTGCCTCTTCTCTCATCCAGACTATACTGTCGGTTTCGGAATCTCACCGAATCGGCCGCCGTCGCGGTTCGCGGACTATACCGCCGGTAGGGAATTTCGCCCTGCCCCGAAGAAATCATGGTAATTACTCCGTCTTCATACATATAAACATATGAATCTGCGGGGCAATTATCTCACCCGTTCATAGTATCATATACAAACAAGAATTTCAATATTTTTTTAACAATCTTTCTTTTCGTTTTTCCCATCGTTACTGTTCACGCATACGTGCCCAGTAACGGAATTTGCCGTGGCTTCGCATTTAAATACGGCAAATTCCTGATGCCACCACGTTTTCTACGGCACTTTTGGTTCCAAAAGTGCCTACCTGCGAACAGTAACTTCCCATCTACGGCATTGCCGCCCCGGCATCCAGCATACCTCCGGTTGCCATCTTGCCGGACAGACTCTCAATCGGCCGCGCCGACTGCAGAATACGGTTTCTCACATCCATAAGCGACAGGGACGCATCGCAGGAGTACAGCATCGCCGCCGTTCCGGTCACCATCGGCGCCGCCATCGATGTGCCGCTCATGTAGGCATAGTCATTGCCCGTGATCGTGCTCAGGATATAATTGCCCGGCGCTGCCAGATCCACGCTTCTCACCCCGTAATTAGACGCACGGTCGAGCTGACCGTCAAAGCGCAGGTTTGCCACGGAAATGATATTGTCCAGTTCAAAGCTTGCCGGGTACATCGGCTGCTCATCGATGCTGTAGCCATTGCCGGAGGCGTCACCGTTTCCAGCCGCCACAATAAACAGCATCCCCGAATCCTTGATCGCCTGATACAGCTCCTCGCTATATTTCATCGTGCCAAAGCTCAGATTGCAGATCGACGCGCCGTTCGCCTGCGCATACCGGATCGCCTTAACCACGTTGCTGACGGTTCCGACACCGGACGATGTTCCAAGCGTCTTGATCACCATGATCTTCACATACGCCGGATCGCAGATTCCAACCGTTCCGACTCCATTTCTCGCCGCCGCGATCGTGCCCGCCGAGTGGGTACCATGATTGTCATCCGTCCCGGTAAATACCTGGGCATTATTATCATAGAAATTCCAGCCGTAAACGTCATCGATATAACCATTTCCGTCATTGTCAATGCCATCGCCCGGGATTTCCCCCGTATTCGTCCAGATCGAACCGCTAAGCTCCGGGTGAGTTATGTCAACCCCTGTATCAATCAGCGCCACAATCACCTGACGTTTTCCACTTTTCGCGTCATATTTCTTCCATGCCGGGACAATATTCATATCGATCCCTTCCAGAGAACGGACCGTTCCATCTGCTGAGAGCGCCGGGCTGCCGGTAATCGCCCCAATCGCCGCATCCACCGCCGCCGTATGGCTCGGCACCAGACGCAGTTCACCTGTATTTAAAAAAGCCCACTGATAGGAGGCATAGGAATCCGCATAGGGAACCGACTCCCGTGACGGACCCGCCGCATATGCCGGAAGCGCCGCGCTCCCTGCCATCATGGCAGCACACAGGGCGGCTGCCAGCCCTCTAAAAAGTTTCTTTTTCAACTTGCTTTATCCTCTTTCAATTCCGTTCTTACAGTTCGCGCGCTGCCGCAACCACAGTCTCCGCTTCCTTTGCCGGTTCTTTTCTGACATTCTGCCGTTTTACCGATTTTACCACTTTCCCAGCTTTTTTGCCATCCTTTTCGGATGCCGGACCGGAAATTGGCTTAAAGCCGCGAAATACCAGAATACTCCGCGGCGGAACCATATACTGGCGAAGCTCTTCCTGCGGCTCCTGCCCTGCCTCCAGGCTTTCCGGCGGACAGATTCCGTTATTGTCTGCGTCGTCTGTGTTGATGCACAGAGTCCACTGCATTCCCTTCGGAAGTTTCGGAAGATCAAATTCATGCGGCTCCCAGTGCATATTGTAGGCGACAAAGAAATAGTCATCGCTGGTGCCGTCCGCTCTTCGCCCGTACTCGCCGCAGTAGAGAATGCCGAGCTGGCGGCGGAAATTTTCAAACTCCGGGCACCATGTTTTGACGCCGTGGTAGGAAACATCCGGGTGTCCGCAGACGAGGTAATCAATATTTTTCGGCTCCACCGGCAGATGGAACACTGGATGCGCTTTGCGGAACGCTATCATATATTTTACAAATTCGTAAATATCCCGGTTCGTCTCCAGCTGATGCCAGTTGAGCCAGGAAATCTCATTGTCCTGACAGTAAGCATTATTGTTGCCGTTCTGGGAATTGCCGAACTCATCGCCCGCTAAAAACATCGGCGTTCCCTGGCTCAGAAAGAGCAGCAAAAATGCGTTGCGGAGCTGTTTTTTCCGCATCTGCACAATCTTCTTTTTCCGCGTCGTGCCCTCGACACCGCAGTTCCACGTATAATTATAATCGCTTCCGTCCCGGTTATTCTCCCCGTTCGCTTCGTTGTGCTTCTGCTCACAGGAAACCATATCCATCATCGTAAAGCCATTTGTCGCCGCCATATAGTTGATCACGCCATACGCGTCCGGATTCCGGCGTGTCTGGTAAATGAGACGGCCGACCTGATCCTCATCGCCCTTTAATACCCGGCGCATATCGATCAAAAATCCTTCATTGTACTCGCCCAGATGCCAGCGGCGCTCCCGCAGCTTCGGTGCCGCTGCCGTTTTTGGCACACGCACGCCATCCCAGGAACCAGCTAATAGCTTCGTATCAGCTAACAGCGGATCCGACGCCAGCAGTTCGGCCGGCGCAAACCCGGACAGGTGCACGCCATCCACATGATACTCGTAAACCCAGAAACGAACCGCCTCCTGCGCCAGTGCCGCGCTCTCCTCGCCGGTAAAATAAAGCTCAACCAGCACTTCGATATCATTTTTATGAAATTCTTTCACCAGTTCCTTAAATTCCCGCTCCGGTTCTTTCTCTTTCCCGGATGTGTACGAAGCTTTCGGCGCAAACAGGTATCCCGCCCCATAGCCCCAGTAATTGAGCCGTCCGGTCGGTGTCCCGGTCGCATACGGATTCCCGTCTGCCCCATCCTCCATCATCACTTCCTGAAATTCATTCGGCATCATTAATTCAACTGCTGTGATACCCAATTCCTTTAAATAGGGAATTTTCTCCGTCAGCGCACGGAACGTTCCCCGCTCCCCGGTGCCGGAAGAAGTATGACGGGTAAATCCACGCACATGCAGCCGGTACAGGATCGTCTCATCATACGGATGTTTCAGCGGCTGATCCATTTCCCAGTCATACGTTTCTTCAGGGAAACGGCAACGCACCGGACGGAGCGCCGCTTTTAAATCGCCCCAGCGCTCATGTCCTGTATAGATGCGCCCGCACGGATCCGGCAGCTCCCCCTGCTCGGTCTCGATCGTGTATTCCAGTCCCGAAAAATCATCGCCCGCAAGCTCCATCATCCAGAGATCCCCCACCCGTTCTTCCGGGGAAAATGGGATCCGGACACCCTGTTTTTTACCTGTCTCATAAATTGTCAGATGGCAGAATGTCCCCGGTGCCTCGACGCACAAGTGCATTCCCGTCTCTGTCCGCTTGATTCCCGGTGTAAAATCAGGGGTTCTTATCTTCTGTCTCACGATTTTTTCTGCTTTCACCTGTATCCCCTCCACGTTTTCATACGGCACTTTCGGTTCCAAAAGTGCCTACTTGTGAGCAGCTGCCTGTGCTTCTATTTTTTCCGCCAGATCGTTCAGATACATCCAGCGGTCCATCTTTTCTTCCAAAAGAGCTTCTTTTTCCTCTTTTTCCTTTATGATGCCGTTCAGAGCCGTATAATCGCGGGCAGAGTCCTGCATCTGCTGCTCCAGATCCGCGATTGCCTCTTCCAGCGCCGCGATATCATCCTCGATCGTCTCCCACTCTTTCTGCTCCATATAACTGAATTTGAGCTTTTTCTCGCGCTGGCGGCCGCGGTTTTTATCCTTTGCCGTCTCCGCTGCATCTGACGTTCCCGCACCAAAAGCGCCTCCGGTCTTCTGACCTCTGCCGCGTTCCTGACCGGATGCCGTCCCAGATGCCTCCATCTCTGCCGCTATGCGTTCCCCGCAGGCTGCCTGATAGTCGGTATAGCCGCCCTCATACTGACGGATCGCGCCGCCGCCCTCAAAGGCGAAGATCCGGCGCACTACGCGGTCAAGGAAATACCGGTCATGCGATACCGTAATCACGATCCCCTGGAAATGATCAAGATAATCCTCCAGAATCGTCAGCGTGCTGATATCCAAGTCGTTGGTCGGCTCGTCGAGCAGAAGGACGTTTGGCGCGCCCATCAGGATATGGAGCAGATAGAGTCTGCGCCGCTCGCCGCCCGATAGCTTGCCGATCAGCGTGTACTGCATATGGGACGGGAACAGGAACCGTTCCAACATCTGGGATGCCGATACCAGCCCGTCCGCCGTCCGCACGTACTCTGCCACATTTTTAATGTAGTCGATCACGCGCATCGACTGATCCATATCTTCGTTTTCCTGTGAAAAATAACCCATTTTTACGGTCTGGCCGATGATCGTCTCGCCCGAATCCGGTTTCACCCAGCCGGTAATCATCTTCATCAGCGTCGATTTTCCGCTACCGTTCGGTCCGATGATGCCGATGCGGTCATCCTTCAAGAAGATATAGGAAAAATCATCGATCAGGAGGCGGTCACCATACGCCTTATGAAGATGGTGTGCCTCGACCGTGGTTCGTCCGAGACGGCTGGAAATCGAGCTCATCTCCACATTTCCATCTACTTTCGGCGCTTCCACCGCACTCAACGCCTCGAAGCGCTGAATACGCCCTTTCTGCTTCGTGCTGCGTGCCTGTGCGCCGCGCCGGATCCACGCCAGCTCCGTCCGCAGGATATTCTGGCGTTTCTGCTCCGAGCTCACCGCCATCGCCTCGCGCTCTGCCTTTAATTCCAGATAGCCCTCATAGCCGGACTGATAACTGTACAGCTTTCCCTTGTCCAGTTCGACGATGCGGTTCGTCACGTTATCAAGGAAATACCGGTCGTGCGTGATCATCAGAAGCGCGCCGCGGAATTTTTTCAGGTACTCTTCCAGCCAGTCCGCCATCGCACTGTCCAGATGGTTCGTCGGCTCGTCTAAAATCAACAGATCCGCCGTCGATAACAGCACCGCTGCGAGGGCAACGCGCTTTCTCTGTCCGCCCGAAAGTGTCTCCACCTTGGCACTATAATCGGTGATTCCAAGCTTATTCAGCATGGATTTCGCATCGCCCTCGAGATCCCAGGCGTGCTCATGCGCCATATTTTCCCGGATCACGCAGTCTAAGACGGTCCGTCCCGCTTCAAACTCCGGATTCTGAGGCAGATAACGGATATAGAGATTTCGTCCCTTTACC
This sequence comes from Clostridium sp. AF50-3, assembly GCF_003477445.1. Classification (NCBI taxonomy): domain Bacteria; kingdom Bacillati; phylum Bacillota; class Clostridia; order Eubacteriales; family Clostridiaceae; genus Clostridium; species Clostridium sp. AF50-3. The sequence continues at coordinate 96,398 of NZ_QUDH01000010.1, forward strand.
ACCGTACCCTCATCCGGCTCTTCCAGACCGGCTACAATCTTTAGAAGAGTAGATTTTCCGGTTCCGTTAATGCCGATGAGACCAATCTTATCACCTTCACCGATGGAAAATGCCACGTCATCAAAAAGCAGCCGTTCCGTATATGATTTTTTCAGATGTTCTGCTGTCAGTAAATTCATGTCTCATCCCGATCCTTTATCTGTAATTCTACCGGGCAGTGATCCGAACCCAGTATCTCCGTATGAATCTGTGTGCCCGCCAGCCGGTCCTTCAGGCTCTTGGAAACACAGAAATAATCAATCCGCCACCCAGCATTCTTCTCGCGCGCCTTAAACCGGTACGACCACCAGGAATAAACGCCCTCTTTATCCGGGTAAAAATAGCGGTACGTGTCGATATATCCAGAGTCCAGAAGCTCCGTAAACTTGCTTCTCTCCTCATCCGTAAATCCGGCATTTTTCCGGTTCGTCTTTGGATTTTTCAGGTCAATCTCCGTGTGTGCCACATTCAGATCCCCACAGAAAATAACCGGCTTTTTCTCCTCCAGCTTCTTCAAAAACTGGCGGAAATCATCCTCCCACTGCATCCGGTACGGAAGTCTCGCCAACTCATTCTGGGAGTTCGGCGTATAGCAGGTCACCACATAATAATCCGGGTACTCCGCCGTAATGACGCGCCCTTCATGATCGTGCTTCTCAATGCCAAGACCGTAGCTCACGCTAATCGGCTCCTCCTTCGAAAATAACGCCGTTCCTGAATATCCCTTCTTCTCCGCATAGCTCCAATACTGATAATACCCCGGAAGCTCCAGATCAATCTGCCCTTCCTGCAGCTTACTCTCCTGAATACAGAAAATATCCGCATCCAGCTCATGGAATACATCCAGAAATCCCTTTCCCACACACGCCCGCAAGCCGTTTACGTTCCAGGAAATCATTTTTTTCATTCTATCTCTCCTTTTTATCAAATAAGGTTTTTCCGATACATAAAAAGACAGCAGGCAGGTGGCAGACGCTCCGAAACTGGTCTGTGGATGCAGAGCAGGCTTTCGCCTATCAGTTGTACGCATCTTGAACACGCTTGTCCGAATGGGGCGGACGCAAGTCCGACACAGACGAACAAGTGTAGTGAAAGCAAGCGAACAACGATAGTGCGAAGAGCCAGCGGCGCATTCACAGACCTGTTTCGGGGCGGCTGCTGCCTGCCCCACCTCTCTCATTTTTATAAATCTACGTGTAAATCCTGATGTTTAATCCCATGTTTCTCCACATATCCCGTCAGCATCAGGGTCAGCGCGCCATCGCCCGTTACGTTGCAGGCAGTACCAAAACTGTCCTGAAGCGCAAAGATCGTCAGCATCAGCGCCGTTCCGGTCGCATCGAAACCGAGGACACCGGTGATCAGTCCCAGGGATGCCATAACCGTACCGCCCGGAACACCCGGTGCACCTACGGCAAATACACCTAAAAGAACACAGAACAGAACCATCGTCATCATATCTGGGAGGGCGCCGTACAAAATCTTGGATACCGTCATGACAAAGAATACCTCGGTCAGAACCGAACCGCACAGATGGATATTCGCAAACAGCGGAATACCGAAATCAACCATATCGTCACGAAGCGGCTCTGCCTTTTTGGCACAGCTGAGCGCCACTGCCAGGGTCGCCGCAGAAGACATCGTACCGACTGCCGTCAGATATGCCGGACCATAATGCTTGATAACGCCTCTCGGGTCACGGCCAGAGTAAATACCAGCCAGTGTATACAGCAGCGCCATCCAGATATAGTGGCCTGCCATAACAATCAGGATAACCGAAATGAAGATCGGAGCCTGTTTTGTGATGGTTCCCTCATATGCCAGGGAACAGAACGTAAATGCGATGTAAACCGGAAGAATCGGAATGACAATCTTCTGTACAATCTCCAGAACGATCTTCTGGAACTCGTCTAAGAGTTTCGTTACCGTCACCGCCTTGGTCCAGGTCGCTGCCAGACCAATCATAACGGAAAATACCAGCGCACTCATGACGCCCATGAGCGGCGGAATGTCCAGTTTAAAGACAACCTCCGGCAGGCTGCGCAGTCCATCGACTGCCGACTGAATCGACATATGCGGAATCAACGTATATCCGGCTGCCATCGAAAACAGCGCCGCGCCAAGAGACGATGTATACGCCAGAATCAGCGCTACTCCAAGCAATCTGGAGGCATTCTTTCCAAGCTTCGTGATCGACGGGGCAATAAAGCCGATGACGATCAGCGGTACACAGAACGAAATAATCTGCCCAAAAATATAATTCAACGTCACAACGAGATTCATAAAACTTTCATTTGCTATAAGACCGGCAATAATACCGATCGCTACACCCAGCACCAGCCGAAACGGCAGGCTTTTCATCAACTTGCTCATACCCATTTTTCCTTCCTAATACCTATCTCTTCATTCTTACTCTTCCCAAAGTTTTTTCGGATACAGACCGCCGTCCTTCATCCCCTGGATCGCGTCTGTCACCATCTTCTTATCTTCCTTGTAGGTCACGCCGTACCAGCGGTCCACGCTCTTTAACACGGTCACCTCGGCTTTCCCCTCTTTCAGAAGTTCATCCACCACAAACGGGAGGAAATACTCACATTTGAGTGGATTTACCGACAGATTTTTCTCCAAAAATGGAACAAAACGCGCCTTTAACTCCTTTAAGATGCTGGAAGTAAAGCCCCAGAGGTTCATCGATACAAGCGTATCCTCCCCCAGCTGCTCCCAGGTTGCGCCGTCATCCTCGGTATATTCCGCCTGATCGCCGTGCTTCTCGATGCGCGTTCTCTCGTGGATATCTGCCAGATGTCCATCCGCATCCACCGTACAGACGCCGCGCGCCACATGCCCATTTTCCGTCAATGTGTTGTAGAGATGATAGGCAACCATCGCATACTGATATTTGTCATCATCACCGCAGGATGCCAGACGATCATAGATCGCCTTGAATGCCGATTTTCCATAGTAATCATCCGCGTTGATCACCGCAAACGGTCCGTCGATCACCTCGCTGCAGCAGAGAATCGCATGACCGGTTCCCCACGGTTTGACGCGTCCCTCTGGAACCTCAAACCCATCCGGAAGACGGTCATTTTCCTGATACACATACTCCACCTGCACGTGCTTTTCCATGCGGTTTCCGATATGTTCCTTAAACTCTTTCTCAATCGATTTCTTGATAATAAATACGACCTTTTCGAATCCAGCCTCGACTGCGTCGAAGATCGAAAAATCGATGATCAGATCTCCTTCCCGATCGACCGGATCAATCTGCTTCAAGCCGCCGTACCGGCTGCCCATACCAGCCGCCATGATCACCAGAACTGGCTTCTGACTCATGAAAATTGTCCTCGCTTTCTGTTTCTTATCCGCAATCCTGCCCGTTTTCATTCAAAGCAGAATTGCCTATTTCCTTTTATTTTAAACTAATTCGGGCAGACTGTAAACAGTAAAACAAAAACCCGGCTGCCGTTTTATTCTATAGAGCGGATATTCTTTTTTTGTTTACATTTTTATAAATGTATTTTTTACTGTTTCTACACCAGTTAATTGTATCTTTTAGTTCTGCGCATACTTGTATGATAGATTGTTTTCACAAATATTTGATGTATGCGGGAGGTGCTTTAAATGATTGCTGCTGGTGACCGGCTCCGTGATTTACGGGAGGACAAAGGAAAAACGCAGGCGGAAATTTCCAGTCTGCTGGGTACAACTCAGCAAATCTATTCCCGCTATGAAACAAACCGGACGGATCTGCCTCTTCGGCATCTGATAAAACTGGCGGATTATTACCAAGTCAGCGCCGATTATATTCTCGGTCGAACCTCCTACCCGAAGAATCCGCCCGAAATGGCGAAACCATTTCTTAAAAATGTCACCTATGGAGAGGTCAATGGGCGTATCTCATCATTCCAGACTTCCACGAAAAAGCAGTTGATCGAATACATCAATTACCTGGTTTATCTGGAATCACGCCATAAGAAGGATTGATCGCGCTAAAAACGGGACATTGACACCATAGATGTGCAAAAGACAGCTCCAGGCATCGCTCACATGCAGCGTCTGGGGCTGTCTTTTATCTTTCGACTTTTGTCTAAATCACTTTGATTCCAGCTCTTAGTCGTCCTCTTCCTCACTATCCGTAACAGTAAATACCTGACGTTTTCTCGCCATCTCATCGTTTGCCAGATACTCATCGTAAGTAGTAATCTTATCGATCAGCTTGCCGTTTACGATTTCCATGATACGGTTTGCGGTCGTCTCAACGATCTGGTGGTCACGGGAGGAGAATAACAGCACGCCCGGGAACTTGATCATACCGTTGTTCAGAGCGGTAATGGACTCCATATCCAGATGGTCGGTCGGCTCGTCCAGAATCAGGACATTGGAACCGGAGATCATCATCTTAGAAAGCATGCAGCGCACCTTCTCACCACCAGAAAGAACGCGGACCTTCTTCACGCCGTCCTCACCGGCAAACAGCATACGTCCTAAGAATCCGCGGACATAAGTCACATCCTTAACCGGAGAGTACTGGGTCAGCCAGTCTACGATCGTGTCGTCGTTATCGAACTCTTTCGAATTGTCCTTCGGAAAATATGCCTGACTGGTGGTCAGACCCCATTTATAGGATCCCTCATCCGGCTCCATCTCGCCGGAAAGAATCTTGAAGAGAACGGTCTTTGCCTGCTCGTTCGGTCCTACAAATGCTACCTTGTCCTCGCGTCCGAGAATGAAAGAAATATTATCAAGAACCTTCACACCATCGATAGTCTTAGACAGGTTCTCTACGCTTAATACCTCATTACCGATCTCACGTTCCGGACGGAAGTCGATATACGGGTACTTACGGCTGGACGGTTTGATCTCATCTAACTCAATCTTCTCCAGAGCACGTTTTCTGGAGGTTGCCTGCTTAGACTTGGAAGCATTGGCAGAAAATCGCTGGATGAACTCCTGCAGCTCCTTGATCTTCTCTTCCTTCTTCTTGTTGGCTTCCTTCATCTGCTTGATCATCAGCTGGCTGGACTCGTACCAGAAATCGTAGTTTCCGGCATAGAGCTGAATCTTGCCATAGTCGATATCTGCGATCTGGGTGCAGACTTTATTTAAGAAGTAACGGTCATGGGATACCACGATAACCGTATTCTCAAAGTTGATCAAGAACTCCTCGAGCCATGCGATCGCATCGAGATCCAAGTGGTTTGTCGGCTCGTCGAGAAGCAGGATGTCCGGGTTTCCGAACAGTGCCTGTGCCAGAAGAACTTTGACCTTCTGGGCACCGGTCAGATCTGCCATCTGTTTGTAGTGGAGATCCGTCTCGATTCCCAGACCATTTAAAAGGTTCGCCGCGTCGGACTCTGCCTCCCAGCCGTTCATCGTGGCGAACTCGCCCTCCAGCTCGGCAGCCTTGACGCCGTCCTCCTCGGAGAAGTCTTCCTTCATGTAGATAGCTTCCTTCTCTTTCATGATCTCGTAGAGTCTCGCATTTCCCATAATAACGGTATCAAGTACCGGATATGCGTCATATTTAAAGTGATCCTGCTGTAAGAATGAAAGTCTCTGTCCCGGTGTGATGATAACCTCACCATTGGTCGGTTCCAGCTGTCCGGACAGGATTCGTAAAAAGGTAGACTTCCCGGCACCGTTGGCACCGATGAGTCCGTAGCAGTTTCCCTCGATAAATTTAATGCTTACGTCCTCAAATAACGCCTTCTTTCCTACTCGCAGTGTTACATTGCTTGTACTAATCATGGCAATTTCCTTTCATACTGTTCAAATCGTTCATACTCCCCAGGTGCATCTTTGCCCCGGGCGGGTGCAATCCATGTATATTTTACAGGTTTTTCCCGAATTTGCAAGCATTTTACGGGTTTTTATTCCCATCCGCCAAAAACTAAAATCTTCCGAACGTATCCACCAGCCAGGACAAATAATCTGCCCGCTCATCCGTAAACTGCCCCGGAAGCAGACGCCAGCGCCAGTTTTCCCCGAGAGTTCCCGGCGTATTCATGCGCGCCCAGTTATCGAGCTTCAACACATCCTGCATCTGGAAAATGGCAACGCTCGCGACTGAACCGTATGCCGCGCGGAACACGCGGTCTACCACCTCACTCTGGTGTGCTGCACCGAGGTAATCGGCAATGTACTGAAGCTCCCACCACTGACGTTTTTCCGGTTTGAAATACCCCGCCAGCGTCTCATTGTCGTGCGTTCCACCGTAGACTACGGAGTTCGGGTCATAGCAGTGCGGCAGATGCTCGTTGAAACGGTCGCCACTGAACGCAAACTCAATGATCTTCATGCCCGGATAGCCCGTCTCTGCCAGCAGATCCTTGACCTCCTGACAGAAGACACCAAGATCCTCCGCGATGATCTTCGTCTCGCCTGCCGCCTCGTCAAGTGCGTCGGTCAGCTTTTTGCCCGGACCTTTCTCCCACTCGCCGTCTTTCGCAGTCACAGCGCCATACGGGATTGCATAATACTGCACCACGCCGATGAAATGGTCGATCCGCACCGCATCGTAGAGCTTCGCGGACGCTTTCATCCGGCTTCGCCACCAGGCGAAATCGGTTTGTTCCATTTTCTCCCAGTCGTAAAGCGGGTTGCCCCAGAGCTGTCCATCCTCTGAAAATGCATCCGGCGGCACACCCGATACCTTGAGCGGCGTCAGATTTTCCTCGTCGAGCTGGAACAGCTCCGGGTGGCTCCAGACATCCGCGCTGTCGAGCGCCACGTAAATCGGAATATCGCCGACGATCTGAAGTTCTTTTTCTTTTGCATACTGTTTTAATTTTTTCCACTGTTCAAAAAACTTAAACTGTAAGAACTTCCAGTAATTTATTTCTTCTGCCAGCTCTTCGCGGCATGCCGAAAGCGCCTCCGGACGGCGGAACCGGATGTCCTCGTCCCAGTCCATCCAGCCTTTTCCTTCATATTTACCCTTGACTGCCATATAGAGCGCATAGTCGTCCAGCCATTCTTCATTTTCTTCCAGAAATGCCTGATATTCCTCACTTTCCTTATGGCTGCTCCGCTCATACGCCTTGCGCAGAAGCGGAAAACGGTAATAATACAGCGCGTCATATTTGACCTGATCCTGCTTGTCGCACCACCAGCAGGCGTCTATCTCATCCTGGGTCAGAAGTTTCTCGTCTTTCAGCGTATCCAGATCAATAAAATACGGATTTCCCGCAAATGCAGAGTAGGACTGGTACGGGCTGTCCCCGTAGCAGGTCGGTCCCATCGGAAGCACCTGCCAGTACGTCTGGCGTCCGCGTTTTAACTGATCAATAAACTCATACGCCGCCCGTCCGAACGTACCGATTCCATACGGCGACGGCAGGCTGAAAATCGGCATCAGTACGCCTGCGCCGCGTTTTAACATTGTCTTCATCGCTTCGTTTCCTCCTATTCTGCCCGATATACTGTCTCACCGCTGCAGATGGTATAGTGAACCTTTCCATAGAGCTTCACTCCCACAAACGGGGAGTTAGACGCCTTGGAATGGAATTTTTCTACGGTATATGGTGTCTGGTCGTCAAAAAGAACCAGATCCGCCGCGCCGCCCTCGCGGATGCGTCCCGCCTCCTTCATCCGGTACAGCTTCGCCGGATTCAGGCACATTTTCTCAAACAGAGTCAGATAATCAATGTGACCAGCTTTTACCAGCCTGGTAACCGCCAATGGCAGGGAGGTTTCCAGCCCGATGATGCCGCTCGGTGCCTCGGTCAGCGGTTTTTCCTTCTCCTCGGCGCTGTGCGGTGCATGATCCGTCGCAATCATATCAATCGTGCCGTCCTTGATTGCTTCAATCAACGCCTCGCGATCCGCAGCACTCCGCAGCGGCGGATTCATTTTCGCCAGTGTTCCGTACTCCAGAACCGCCGTCTCGTCCAGTGTAAAATGATGCGGTGTCACCTCCGCCCAGACATGCGCGCCCAGCTTTTTCGCCAGCCCGACCATCTGCACCGCATTACGGGAACTGATGTGCTGGATATCCACATCTGCGCCCGTGTGAAGCGCGATCATGCAGTCGCGCGCCACCATCGAATCCTCCGCCAGCGCCGGGGAACCACCGATTCCCAGCTGCTCGGACACCGGACCGCGGTTGATGCCGTTGTTGAAAATAAATGCCGGATCCTCCTCATGGAAGCTGAGCGGCACATTGAGACGTTTCGCCGTCTCCATCGCCTCTTTGACCAATTTTTCGCTCATCAGCGGGATTCCGTCATCCGTAAATCCGATCGCACCCGCCTCTTTGAGGGACTCCATATCGGTCAGTTCTTTTCCTTGAAATCCCTTCGAGACTGCCGCGCAGGTTTCCACGTGGATTCCCGTTTTCGCACCCTTTTCCAGAATATACCGGACAATCTCCGGCGTATCGGCAACCGGTTTCGTGTTTGCCATACAGACCACCGTCGTAAAGCCGCCCGCCTTCGCAGCCGCCGCGCCCGTCTCGATGTCCTCCTTGTAGGTCAGACCCGGATCGCGGAAATGCACGTGGACGTCCACCAGTCCCGGCGCGACGATCAGCCCTTCTGCATCCAGCACCTCGGCATCCGCCGGGATGAACGGTGCGTCAGATGCCTCATCTGATTCTGATTTTGTATCTTTTTTCACGATTTTCTGGATTTTTCCATTTTCAATCCACAAATCTGCCCTTCCGTCGAATCTGCTCTCCGGATCGATGACTCTTCCGTTTTTAATTATTTTTACCATTCTAACCCCTTTTTAACTCATATGTTAAAACGTAACTGTTCAGTACCTTCACAATCACGTCAAAACATTTTTTCAGACAAACTCAGCCCTTAACTCCTCTTCGCCGGCACGATCTCCAGCCAGTATCCATCCGGATCGTTAATGAAATAAATACCCATCGCCGGATTTTCAAAACAGATGCATCCCATTTCCTTATGTTTGGCATGTGCCGCCTCCATGTCTTCCGTCTCAAATGCCAGATGGAACTCATTGTCGCCCAGGTTGTAGGAGTCCTTCTCCCAGTCGCGCAGCCAGGTCAGCTCCAGCTGGTAGCTGGTCGTGGCGTCGCCCAGATAAACAAGGATAAAGCTTCCGTCTGCCGCCTCCTTGCGGCGTACCTCCTTAAGTCCCAGTGCTTCCTCATAAAATTTCAGTGACTTGTCCAGATCGATGACATTGAAATTGTTGTGTGCAAATGTAAATTTCATCGAATAAACTCCTCTCCTTCCTTGTGAATCTCTACAATCCGATCCCGCCAGCCTTCACTGGATGGATGTTCGATTAATTTTGGTATAATCGTATAATCTTCCCAGAAATGCATCGGGAAAATCCATTTTGCGTCCGCCTGCTCCATAAAACCGGCAGCGCCCAGATAAAACCACTGCTCCTGCCTCGGATCGACCGGGATAAATGCCAGATCCGCCGTGCGCCCGGAAAGCTTTTTCATCTCCTGTTTATAAGAAGCCGCCATATTCCGGTTCCATGCCATATCTTCGCCTTCCCACCACCAGTTATTTAAGTCACCGGCGTGATAAATCTCCTTTCCTTCGCAGGAGAGCCAGAAGGCGACGCCTTCGTCGGTGGAATGGAACGTCTCGACGATAAGGCTTTCTTCAGAAATATTCAGGCAAAATCTTTCTCCTGCCTTTACCAGCCGTATCCTGTCTTTATATCGTTTACGATATTCCTCTGGTATCTTTTTCCCAATCTCTTTTGAGAGAATATAAAAAACATTTTCCCGTTTCTCTCCCAGCTGAAAGATTACCGGAGCATAATGATCGGCATGGAAATGGCTCGCAAAGATAAAGAGGGGCTTCCCTGCCGGGAACTCCGGGAGAGTTCCCTTAAAATAATCAAACAGAATCACGGCATTTTCAAGCTCAACTGAAAACGAGCTGTGATGAATATATGTGATTTTCAAACGAATTAATTCCCTTCTATAATGAAAAAGAATGTGCCTTGGCACATTCTCGCGCCGAGCGCGGTCGCTTGCGACATGTTTCTGCTTCGCGCGAGTGCGCATCATTGGCACGTTAGTGCCTTTTTGTGTAATAAGAAATTTCAAGGAATTTCCTATTACACGAAACAACAGCCAGCCAAAAGTATCCCGCATACGATACTCGCAGCGCTTTCAGCCGGCTGTGCTCTCTTCGCAACCTTTAGTTTTCTTTCTTGCTCTGTGCTTTTGCTAAGAATTTCTCATTTTTGATGATGAAACGCTCATGTGTGCCGCCGCCGATGGAACCTTTCGCGTCAAATGCCTCTACCTTAAATACGAGACGTCTGCCGTCTACTTCTACCAGCTCACTCTCACACCAAACCTGCATGCCGACCGGGGTCGCTGCATTATGGGCAATTTCCAGCTTTGTACCAACGGTTCCCTCACCGTCGTTTAAGTACGGAGCCACGCTCATCCACGCGGTTTTCTCCATCAGTGCAACCATCGCCGGAGTTGCAAACACCGGTAACAGACCGCTTCCCACTGCTGCTGCGGAATTTTCATCCGTAACCATAACTTCCTGTCTTCCCTTGATACCAGCTTCTAACATATTGTCTGCCTCTCTTTCTTTTTTGCGCCAAAATCTGCGCTGTATCAAATTTTTGTAACCGTCCCGTGCTTCCACAGCCGCCATCACTCTTTTAGCGGTATCCGTCTGTATTTCCCCGCCTTACAGCGGTTTGCCGCACTTTGGACAGTACGAAAAATCCTCATCCGTCTCAAATCCACAGGACGGACAGACCTTATGACGGTGTGATGCATCACTTCCCGTCCACGGATTTCCATTTCCATCCTGCCGAAGTGTCAGATCGCTTTCCGTGATCTCGACCTCCTCGCCCCGAAGCAGCCTCTTTCCTACCTCCGGATCCAGCTCATAGACCGCACCGCAGCACGACATTTCTACGAAAAAGCGCCGGTTCCATTTAAAAATCGGGATAAAAAAGAAACTAAAATACATATAGGTCATGTACACCTGATACCGCCCATAAGCGCCGCAGCGCCCGCAGATCACTGTTTTCAGGTACTCCAGCGGCTTCACGCCGGAACTGATGCCACCGATAAAAAACATCCGTCTCCCCTCCTGCCATAGAACAAAGCATGTGCTCTGGCACATTCTCGCGCCGAGCGCGGTTGCTTGCGACATGATTCCTCTTCGCGCGAGTGCGCACATATATACATCATACCTAAGTAGCGCGTCTTTCGCAAGATTTTTTTACGCTCTGATGCAATTCTGATGCAATTCTCTTTCTGATAAAAGGTAACCGTTTGCAGTCAAAGGTCTTCTATGCTATGATACGTCTCATAAGAATTACATGATTTGATACTTTATGATTCAAGGTTTTATAACTTGATATTCCATTGATATAAGCAAAAAATATTTTAAAAAAAGAGGATGCCCTGCCATGAACACACATACAACAAACCTGCCTGCAATCGAAACACACACTTTCCCCAACTCCCACATCATCTCCTGCCTGAACCTGAACCTCGCCCAGATAGCCGCCTCCGGTCAATGTTTCCGTATGCTTCCGGTTCCGGAAAAACCGGGGATCTGGTCACTCATCAGCGGGACACACTATCTGGAAATTTCCGGGACGCCGGACGGTTTCTTCTTCGACTGCCCGGACGAAGCGCTTCCTTTCTGGAAACAATACTTCGATCTCGGCACCGATTACGGCTCTTTCATCGCCTCCATCCGCGCAGACGATGCCTACCTCGCGGCGGCGGCGGACGCCGGTTCCGGCATCCGGATTCTCCGTCAGGATCTCTGGGAAATGATGATCACCTTCCTGATCTCCCAGCAGAAAACCATCCCAAAGATCCGCGAAGCCGTCGAAGCCCTGGCAAAAAAATACGGTGCGAAGAGAACCGCCGCCCTGTCCGACGGTTCCATCCGCACCTACTATTCTTTTCCCTCGCCCGAAGAACTGGCATCTGCCAGCCTGGACGACCTATTAACCTTAAAACTCGGCTACCGCGCCAAATACATCCACCGCCTCATCCAGGATGTCCTCGCCGGAACCGTATCCTTAGAATCTCTCGCAGCCCTGCCGCCGGACGAAGCCATGACCGCACTTACCAGCCTCTATGGCATCGGTCCCAAGGTCGCCAACTGCGTCTGCCTCTTCGGACTCCACCACATCGACGCCTTCCCCGTCGATACCTGGATCGAACAGATCCTGACCAAAGAATACCTTCCCAAGCACCCCATCCGCTACCGCCGCCTTCCAAAAAGCCGCCTGTACACTACTATTATCCAGGATTTTTTTGGAAGCTATAAAGGATACGCAGGGGTAATGCAGCAGTATATCTTTTATTATGAGCGCAGCATCCGAAACGGAAAATTCTAAAGATTCAGCAGCGCCAACGCCACCAAAATAATCCCGCATCCCCCAATCTGTCTCCGGCTGATTGGATCCCCGAGCACCAGCACGCTCACAAAACTGACCACCAGGATCGTACCGACACTAAAGCTCGGATACACGATAAACGCCGGCAGTCTCGACACACTCGCCAGCAGCAGCGAGGTTGAAAAATAGTTTGGAAATCCGACTGCCACACCACTCAAAAAGTCCATCTTTCCAATCTTGCGGCGGGTTCTCTGCTGCTCGAGAAATGCCAGAACCACAGTCAGAACCAGTGCGGTCAGGAACGTATAGAACAGAAACAGCGCATCAAACCGCCTCTCGCCGATCCTCTCCGTTACCTTGGACATCCCGTCTGCCATACCGCTGACGACAAATAAAACGAGCAGAAGTCCCGCCGAACCCATCCTCCGTCTGCGTCCGCAGCCGCGGTCCCCCTCGCTGTTGATGACCCAGATCGCCACAATAACCAGCACGATCCCCACCAGCTGGAACAGCGTTGGGATCTCACCTAAAAACAGGATACTCGCCGTGACCGGAATCACGATACCAAGCTTCGCAAATGCCGACGACAGAACCGCCCCATTTTCACGGATGCATTTCTGCATCAGAACCAAATTTCCTGTAAACAAAAATCCATTCACGATTCCCGTGAGAACCGCCGTCCGGCTGCCTGCCGCAAAGATATTTTTATCTGGAAGCAGAACAAACGCCACCACCAGGCAGGTCACATAATTTCCAACCAAAATCCCATATCGGTTATCGCTGAACGTCTCACTGATCCGCAGCGCCAGCGCCAGGGACGCGCTGAAAAGAATCGCAAAAATCAGATAAATCATATCTACTTATAAGAGATCGCCGGTCTCCCGGAATTTCCGGTAATGATGCGTTCTCTTTGCCTCCTCCAGTTTTTTAAGCATGGCCGGAATATCCCCGTTTAAGGTTCCCGCCAGAATCACGTAGTTCGACGCATGGTTCGTCCGGAATACAGTGCCCGGAGAATCCACATTTTTCAGGAAAATTTCCATTTCATCCACAATTTCATCCGGAGTTATCCGCTGGAACCGCCCTTCCACGACATCCGCATACATCGGCGTGCCCTCGTACAGGCGCAGCGTCAGGAAGGATGCGTACTCCGGGTTCATCGCCGTGATGAGTTTCGCACAGGACAGGGCGTGTTCTTCCACCTTGCCGCGTCCGCCAAGCCCCGAAATCAGCGTCACCGAGGTCGCGATGCCGCAGCGTTTCAGTTTTTGTCCTGCCTCAATGGTCTGTTCCGCCGTCACACCTTTATTGATATATTTTAAAATCTCATTATCGCCGGATTCCGCACCCACATAGACGATTCCGAGTCCCGCCTCGCGCAGGCGGATCAGATCTTCTTCCGATTTCCGCAAAATATCCTGTGCCGTTCCGTAGGAAGCCACCCGCTTCACGCCCGGATACAGGCGGTGGATCGCATCCAGAATCACCAGAAGATCCTCTGTTTTCATGACCAGCGCATCGCCGTCCGCCAAAAACACCTTCTCGATATACGGCGCATACGGATTGTGCGAAACCTCCGTCAAATCTGCCAGAATCTCCGCCAGGCTCCGGATCCGAAACTTCTTTTCTTTATACATATTGCAAAAGCCGCAGGTGTTGTGTGCACATCCGATCGTCACCTGAATGATCAGGCTGCGCGCCTCACTCGGCGGTCTGTATACAATTCCCTCGTAGTCCATATGATTCCTCCTTTTTCTGTATCTCCTCTGCCGGACTGCCCGCATCTGCTCCGGCAGTTTCCTCATTTTCTGCATTCTCCGGGTTTTCTATCGTCTCCCCCGGCAGCGGGAAATCCACGCCCGCTTTCAGTTCCAGCACCGTGTTGTCCATCCGGGCATCGTTCAGGATCGCCTGCAGCCTTGCCAGCCAGAAATCATTGCCGCTGTAACGGATCCAGTACTGATATGCCTCGCTTTTTCTGATCTTTGCCACATCAATCTTCGTGCCCGAACAATAATCACGGTTCATATCGGCATAGAGCCTTGCCATCTCTTCTTTGATATCCTTTGATGCCGACTGCAGCGCCTTAAACGCCTGTTCCGAAATCACATCTACCAGAAACTGATCCGCATAAGCATCAAAATTGAGAAGATTCTCGTCTTCTTCCCCGTAGCGCTGCGCCCAGCCTGCTATGTCTACCTTTTTTGTATGGTAGGACAGACTGCCATCCGCCTGCCAGTTTAGGATACTGTACTGGCACGGCGCCATTGGAAGCGGGGAAGTCACTATCTCCCGGATTCCATATCCGCCCGGTGTGTTCAAATTTGACGTATGCTTCTTGATTCTCTGCAAATGCAGATGCCCGCTCAAATACACCGGAACTCCATATGTTTCCAGAAGCGCGGTCACTTCTTTCGTATTTTCAATCGTGCATTCCTCCGGATAGAGTGTACTCTCATCCAACAGATTGTGGTGTGAAACCGGAATGACCGTCACACCCTGTTTTTTCGCCTCCTCCAGCTGCATTTTCATCCACGCAACCGTCTCTTCACTTAGCTTTCCGCCCGTCTCATGGACCGGTTCACATATGCAGCTGTCCAGCATCATCAGCCAATATTTTTCATCCAGGCGGTAAACATAACTCAGCGAATCCGAAGCCCGGGACACCGCCTGATCATAGCCAAACTTATGGTAAATCTGGTAAAACTCTTCCGAACTTGTTCCCTCTGCCGGGGATACCTGATCATCAAAATACGTTGCCGCCCACGGGTGGTTGATATCATGGTTGCCCGGAATCACCAGCACCGGAATTCCCGCCGCCTGCACCCGCTCTAGCTTCTCTGCAAGCGCTTCATGGTTTGCTTTCTCACCATTCTGGGAGAGATCTCCGCTCAAAACCAGTGCCGATGGATGCGCCGTCCGCACCTCCTCCAGAAACGCCTCCGTGATCTCATCCAGATACGGCACGATCGTCCCATCATTTCCCATCGTATAGGTATCAAACGCCGACTGGAAATCTGTCATCTGCGGGGACTGATAGTGAAGATCCGTCGCCAGCCAGATGGTCGGCGGCATATAAACTGTCTCTTCCTGTGCCTTCTGGGGCTCTTTTTTTCTTTTATACAGCTGTTTCCGGGAAGTCCGGCGCTTTAAAGCTGTTTCTCCATCCGAAGCGTTCTCATCTGCATCATCCTGTATCACTTCCCCGGCGGATGATTCATCATCCTTCAGATTCCCGGCGGCTCCATTTTTTTCATTCTCCGCCACATCGCCGCCATCTGCCTCAGCCTCTGAAGCTTCCGTCCCGGATGCATGCTTTTTCCCTGCATCCGGCACCAGCCATACAACCAGAAAAAGTGCGAGGACCAGCAGCAGAAGCTGTGCCCCCCGCACCAGAATCGACATCTGTCTTAACTGTTTCATGCCTGCTCAGGTTTTGGCGCATTGCTCTTGCCTGTCAGCGTCTCCACCTGCAGGCAGAGGACGGTGGTTCTCGCCGCCACCTCCGGAGCAAACTCATACGGTCCGCCCTCCGGGTCATACTGCTGCATGATCCGTGTCAGCGCCTCTCCTTTCTCCCCAGGATCAGCCACACGGGATAACCGTCCAGTCCCGCAGACACTCTCATAAATCATCGTGCTTCTGCATGCCGGTTCCAGAATCTTTATCTCTTTTTCATTCTGCACACAGAATGCCACCCGGTTGTCGCGCTCCATATGCTCAATCTTCGTTCCCACCGGAGCGCCGTGGAAATACAGCACCGGCATCTCCTGGTCTTCGTTCCACACAAAACCATAATTTAACGGGATCACATACGGGTATTCATCCCCGGAAAAGGCGAGACTACACACCCGGCAGTGTTCCAAAATGGCTTTCTGCCCGTCTTTCGACTCAATCGCACGTTCTCCTCTTCGCATTATTTATCCCCCTTCTTATCCGAACCTTTCTTCTCCTGATTCTCTTTCTCCCGTTGCTCCCGTACCTTCTGGAACGCCTCGTCGCCGACTGCCACGCGGATAAACTCCTCCATCGCCTTCGTGAGGTATTTATTTCTCTTCTTGTACAAATAAACGTAACGGACCGCCAGCTCTTCATTCATCTTGTAAAAGCACAGCGGCACTTCATATGGAAGATTGACGATCAGGCCATCCGGGATGAAGGTCGCGCCCACGCCCCGTCCTGCCATGTTGAACGCAGAGACAACCTGGTCCGGTTTCATAATAATATTCGGCGAATAATTCTGGCGGCTGCACATCTTCATGCTGCGCTTGTAAATACTGTTTTCCTCTTTAACGAAGATAAACGGAGTGCTCTTTAAGAGCGGCAGCGGCAGTACCGGGAACCCCGCCTGACTGTGGCGTCCTGCCCGGATATCTTCCGCGGTAAGCTGATACTGGGTCAGCTCCTCATTGATCGGAAAACTCTTCGGAACAGCCAGAATAATTCTCTCCGTGCTATAATAATACTTTTCATAATTTTTGTCATCCAGTTCCGAGTTATCGATCAAAAGATCCAGTTCCTCGGCAACCAGCTTATCCGTCAGCTGTGTGGTCGTGCCCTCCTGCAGATCAATCTTGATCTGCGGATACCGATGGGAAAACTCGCTCAACACGCCCGGAAGTACAAACGAGGTAAAAAAGATCGTTCCGCCAACCGACAGCTTGCCCGCCAGAAGCCCATTTAAGTTATTCAGTTGATTGAGCGTGTTCTGTTCCAGCGCAAACAGCTTTTCGATCGCGTCGATATAAACTTCACCGCCCGGCGTCAGTCCGATCGGAGAGGTGCTCCGGTCAAAAATCGGAGTTCCTATCTTTTTCTCCACCTTCTTGATCGCCGTGCTTAACGCCGGCTGCGTAATATACAGTTTCTGCGCCGCCTTCGAAAAACTCTTTTCCTCGTAGACCGCGTATACATACTCTTTTCCGTCGAACATGTTTCCTCCTATGTACCCTGCTTTTTCTCATCGCTGCATCCTGCGGGATATTTCATCCCGAAACTTCCCGCCCGTGAACATTCTCATTCTGTTCCATTCTTTCCCCTTTATCTACAGGGTTTCCGGCACTTTTGTCCACTTGTGATTCTATAACAAAAAATTTATAATAATTATCTTCTTATTTATATTTGATTATATACGATGAATGATATATAATCAAGTTAAAGATAAGGAACAAGAGAAAATAATTCATCTTCTTATCTTTCTGGCATAGCCAACCACCCCGATTTTCCCCAAAATCGGTTCCCATATATTGATTATTCCTCATGAGCACGCACTGCAGAACCCTCGTTCCCCAACCAACCCGCAGTTGCGTGCTTATTTGTATGTAATTTTTACCCCGTCCAGCTCAGTTTCTATCAGCTCGTCCCCATCATATGACAATTTCAATGAAAAAAACGTATCCCTTTCAATCAGAAGCTTCAAAAAGATCCGATCGCCGTCCCAGAGCCGCAGAGCCGATACATCCTTTTTCGCCACCCAGGCAAGCTCGCCCTCGTCACATTCGCGAAGCGTTCCCTCAAATCCATCCGCCGTGTACAGGCACATATATTCCGTCGGCCAGCCTTTCGCGATAAACGTCACGATTCCGCGGAAGCGCCAGGAAGTCAGAGTCAGCCCTGTCTCCTCCTTCACTTCGCGCAGCAGGCAGTTCTCCGGGCTTTCATTCTCCTCAAAATGTCCGCCGACGCCAATCCATTTTCCTTCATTCACATCCTGTTTCTTCTTAATGCGGTGCAGCATCAGATATGAATCGTCTTTTTCAATGTAGCAGAGCGTTGTCAGCGGCGAACGCTGTTTTTTTGTCTCTCCCATGCCTCCTGGTACCTCCATTTTTATTTAATGTACGCTCGGAATCTTCAGATGCCCGTAGTCCTTCGCCTCGTCCTCCAGGATATTCTGCAAAAAATCGCTCAGTTCGCTGACATAGCCGATCTTGTTCCAATCTTCCAGCACAGGATTTTCCTTTGCGGCTTCCTCGATCTGATACATCCGTCCTTCATAATAATTCACGCACAGATCCGCGTAGTACGAAGCCATTTCCTGTTTCTTCTCGTCCGTAAAAAATGCATGGCGATCCTCGATATGGCGATTCAGATCCCGAATTGCATCGCGGATTGCCGCCCGACGCAGGATCGACTCCGAATAAGCCGTAAAATCTGCCAGATCTCGGTTGTGGTACGAGTGGCGTATCGCCCAGCCGTCCACATCGACAGGTTTCGCATTATACTGGTAGGTCCCGTCGTTCCAGATGCGGACAATCCCGTAATGGCACGGAGCCATCACCATGGAACCCGTCACAACCTCATAGATGCCCGTGTCCTCGTCTTCCTTATAATGCTGGATATGCAGATGTCCGCTCAAGTGCAGGCGCACGCCATGATCCGACAGCATCCGCACCAGTTCCTCGTTGTGCTCGATCGTACAGTTGTCATAAAAGGTCCGGCTCACTCCGCTCTCATCCAGCAGGTTATGATGGCTGACGGATATCACGCGGGCGCTTCCCGCTCCGCCTCTTCCAGAATCGGCTCCATCCACTCATACGTTTCCCGGCGGATCATGCCGCCGACCTCATTTTTCGGTTCATACTGACAGGAATCCAGCATCAGCACCCAGTTTGCACTGTCTATCTTATAAAGATAACTCAGCGATGCCGGATCCCGGCTGTCCGCCGCTACATAGCCAAAATCAGCATAGATATCCCGGAACTCGTCCGCTGTGATGGACTCCACCTTTTCCGCTCCATCCGCCGTATAGCGGCGGGCATCCGGGTTATTGATATCGTGGTTTCCCGGTATAACCGCGACCTCAATTCCCGCCTCGCTGAGTCCTTCCAGAAGTTCTGCCAGTTCCTCATGGCTCGCTTTCTCTCCGTCCAGCGTCAGATCTCCGCTCAGAATCAGGAGGTCTGGATCTTCCTTCTTCATATCATCGAGAAAGGCGTCCATGACCTCCCAGCCGTACTCCAGCACGCGCCCGTCTCCGCCCCTCGCCATTCCGACAAAGGAATCACAGCGGTTTCCTGCCAGTTTCTCGGCAAAATAGTGCATATCCGTTGCCACCACGATCTTCTTTTCCACGAAATGGTCCTCGGTTTCCTCTTCCCCGCTTTCTTCGTCTTCGGCAGCCTCATGGCTCTCCTGTGTCTCCTCTGTCTCAGCTGTCTCAGTCTCCGACTCCTGTGTGGCACCCGGACTTTCCGTTTCCGCCTCGCTGGAAACCTCCGTCGCGTCTGCCTCCTTCGATAGAACGAACAGCCGCCAAGCAGCGCTGCCAGAAGGACTGTTGCCATCACTATACATCCTTTGTTTCTTCTACCTTTTCTCACTGTACCTATCCGCTCCTGTTTTCTCTCTATCTTTCAATTTCTGTAACTGTTCAGTACCTTCACAGTCACGCGCAAAAATCCATTAAAAATTGCCTACGGCAATGGGATTTTTGCCTGCTGGCCCATGTTTTCGTACGGTCAGCACAGTAAATGTGCAGACCTACTGAACAGTTACCAATTTCTACTGCTGTTTCTTGCCTTTACCGCTATTGTTTGTACCAATTCTTCGTACATAATCTGCCCCGGCGCGATATATCTACGTCTCGTCATCCACCGGAAGCTCCGTCCGTCCCAGCGCTGCCATCGCCTCTTTTTCCTTTTTGGTCAGTTTCTTGAGCGCTGCCTCCCGGCGCATCGCCTCGCTGCGCGTCGCATATTCTTCATAGTATGCCAGCACTACCGGACGGCGGGTTTTCGTGTATTTTGCACCTTTCCCGGCATTGTGTGCCGCCACCCGCGCTGCCAGATGGTTCGTCCACCCGCAGTACAAGGTTCCGTCCGCGCAGCGCAAAAGATATGTATAATTCATGCCTCATCCTGCCTTTATGGTTCGCACTCCCGACAAAAATTTCTCAGTACACAGGAAAACGCATCCGGATGCCCTATGTAAACGGCGCCGCGCCTTGCAATGCACGGGCACCGCCCGGTTCGGGAAACTCCTTCCCCGGATCTATCATCAAGCACCGGCCGGATGCGTTTTCCTGGCTTACAAGGCGAAAATCCTTTGTCAAAGTCAAATCTGCATGGATTTTTGCTTGTAACTGTGAAGATATTGAACCGTTACAATAATAGTATATAAAGTTTTCCCCCAAATGCAACCATTCCGGCTGGATTTTTTGTTACTGTACACGCATACGTGTCCAGTAACGGAATTTGCCGTGGCTTCGAATTTCAATACGGCAAATTCCTGCTGCCACCACGTTTTCTTACGGCACTTTCGGTCCCAAAAGTGCCCACCCGTGAACAGAAACGATTTTTTCTCTCTAAAATTCCTACCTATGAACAGTTACCCGCCGTTACCTCTTTGATCAGAAGCAGCCGCGCCCCTGCACCGGCTTCCTCCCCGTCGATTTCATTCATTTCCCGCACCTGATCCACCGTCGTGTGGAATTTTTTTGCAATTTTCCACAGAGAATCCCCCGGCTGCACAATATAACCCACAATCCCTGGCTGCTGCTCCCAGCGCTTTAAATCGAACGGCTGTGTCTGCACGGATGTAACCACCGCTTCCTGCATCGGCTGGAATACAAGCAGTTCCACCGTGAGCTGCGCCTTGACCTCCGCCTCACCGCCACCCAGCATCACCGCGCCGAGCTGTTCCAGCCCCAGATTCAACTGCCAGACGCAGTCTTCCCGGATCCCCTCCGCCTCGACCGTGCCGGAAAATGGCAGAACCTCAGAAATTGCCCCGACCGGCGCCGCGTCATCATCCGTCAGATACAGGAGACTGACTTCCAGCACTCCCTCGATCGCCAGACCGTTTTCTGACGGGCGGCTCTCATCCAGCCGGACAATCCCACTGCTGTGGCAAATCTGCAGAATTCGATCCGGTTTCTGAAAAGAAACGCTTCCGCCCACCCGCATTTTGCAGCTGTTGCGCGTCAAAAGCCGGTCAAAGCACACCTCCCCCTGCTCGCTCACGACCTCGCAGCCGGTCGAATAGAGATCGCTTAAAAGTTCCACTGATTCTTCTTTATAAAGTCGGATGTCCAGCTCCAACACCGCCTCCACTTCCACTTCGCGCATCTCCCCATCGCTGTCCGGCTTTTTGTCCGCCTCTGCATGAAGAATCCGGACCCCGACCGCCGGGATCATCTCCTCCACCGCCTCCGAGAGTTCCACTTCACCGGAAAACGGAATACTCTCCTCCAACCACTGAACCGGCGTGTGCTCGCCCTCGCCGCTGTAAATCAGGAACACCGACAATTCACCGTCCAGATGCAGTTTTCCATCCAACGGGCGCACCGAAACATCCCGAAGACGCATCTCCTGCCAGAGAATCGTCTCAATATTCGGCTTATTTGCCGATACGCTTACTTCCTCCCGGACCCGGTAGATATCTTTGCGCCGCACTGCAAGCGTCGCTGCCGGAACGCTTCTCTTCAGGACTTGCAGCCCCGCATCGTCCGTCTCGACGTCCGCGGCAGCCTGCGCATCGACGCGGCTTTCCGCCCGCACCGTAAGCGTCAGCACCGCTTTGGCGCTCAGCTTGCGCGAATGAATCATGGTAATATTCAAATCTTCGATATTCCATACGATCTGCGTATAGTCGCGCTCCGAAAGCTCCGGCACATTGACCGTTTCCTCAAATGGAATCTCCCCGCCCATCGCCTGCAGCCCGCCCGACTCCCGGCGGTACAGCACCCGGAACACAAGCTTTCCCCGGATCAGCACCTTTTCTCCCTGAATCCGTGAATTTTCTATCTGAACTTCCCCGTCTGACAGCAGTATCTGCACCGCATCATCCAGCGCATCCGGCACAATAAAATCATCATCCAGCGTCAGCTGCGACACCGCCGTCCCCCTCTGCCGATTCATATGTATCTCTTTTTTGATCAGCTCTATCATAAAAAACGCCCCTTTCCAAACCGCACGCATTTCCCTCAAAGAAATTTATGCAGCCGAAAGGGGCGTTATGAATAATTTTGTGTCAGGCTTTCTCCTGTCCTGCCCGCACTGCCTCCAGTTCCTTCCGCAGGTTTGCCGACTCTTCTCTAAGTTCCTGAAGCTCTTTCCGGAGCGCGTCGATCTGCTCTAAAATACGCTGATCGTCCTCGCCGATGATCATCTTCTGCTTCTTCGGCAGCGCCACGCCGTCCTTCTTGACCGGACGCGCCGGAATGCCGACAGCCGTGGTATTTTCCTCGAGCGGGCGGAGCAGAACCGCATTTGCCGCTACGGAACAGTTATCACCGACCTCGAAAGAACCGAGAATCTTTGCGCCGGAACCGACCGTCACATTATTTCCCAGCGTCGGATGACGTTTACCCTTCTGTGTTCCGACACCGCCCAGCGTCACACCCTGGTAAATCGTACAGTTGTCGCCGACCACCGCCGTCTCACCGATGACAACGCCGCAGCCGTGGTCAATCAGAATACCGTGTCCGAGCTGTGCACCCGGATGAATCTCAATCAATGTAAAGAAACGTGCCACCTGTGAAATCAGGCGCGCAATGAAAAACATATGGTGCTCATAAAACCAGTGCGCCACCCGGTGCCAGATCAGGGCATGTACGCCTGATATAAAAGTAGTACCTCCAATGCATTTCTCGCAGCCGGATCTCGCTCCTGAACCGCTTTTACATCCATCCAAATATCTTTTAAAATCATGTCTCTTCCCCTTTTACTGAACTGAATGACCTTTCCGTTTCCGCAAAATCTCAGAACCTACCATCCTTCTCCGACAGCCATTCTTTCTGACTGGCTGCTGCAGTTTCTCATTGTCATCCTATGTTGTTTTTATGCTGCCGTTCATATATTTTGTAAACTACAACACCCTGCGATCCCGCCAAATACCTTGCCGCAGAGACGCACATATTCCTGATATTCCGGTGTCTCATTCAAGTCCTTTAAAAGGTCTATCATCGACGTGTAATACCACGCCTGTTTCTCTCTGTCCTTCATATTAAACCGCTGCCAGAGCTCCTCCCCGACCAACAGATAGTCACGCGCCATGCTGCGGATATTGCTCAGCTTGTCCGCCATCGTCAGGATCTTCTCCGCCGGACTCGCTGTTTTCAGATGTTCCAGCGTGTGCCCCTTGCGCTCAATCCAGGTTTTGGACTTATCCTCGCTCTCCGCCGCGACCAGATCCGCAACCCGGGTGCCAAACTCCTGTTTCAAATCCTCGTAGGTCACACCCGTGTCCTCGATCGTATCATGCAGAAGTGCCGCTGCCAGTATCTCCTCATCGTTCGTCAGCATCGACGCAATCAGCGCCGTCTCCAGCGGATGAACGATATACGGAATTCTGGTTCCCTTCCGGTGTGCGCCCTTATGCGCCTGTTCTGCGAATTTTGCCGCTCTGTCAATCATGGTTGTTCCTCTGTCTATATTGCTTATACTGTTTAAACGATTGCTACTGTTTCAAATGTACATCCATCTTGTTGTATGGAATTTCGATGCCCGCCTCGTCAAATGACAGCTTGATCCGTTCCAGAATGTCCCATCTCGTCTGCCAGTAATCGGACGTCTCTACCCAGCCCCGGATACCAAGCACCACGCTGCTGTCGCCCAGGCTGTCCACAAATACCTTGATGTCCTCGTCCTTCTTCACCATCGGATGTTCCCTGTAAACGCGCTCTAACACTGCCTTTGCCGTCCGGATATCTGCCTCATAGGCGATACCGACCTTGAGTTCCAGCATCCGCTTGTCCATCGCCGTCACGTTGGTCACGGTTGAGTTTGAAAGGGTGCCATTCGGATGGTAATTGCCTTATTATCGGTTGTCAGGATAGTCGTGTAAACCAGCCCGACCATCGAAACCCTTCCCTCCCCGGACGGGGAAATGATATAATCCCCCACCCGGAACGGTTTCATAATTAAAATCAAGAGTCCGCCCGCAAAGTTTCCAAGACTCTGCTGGAGCGCCAAACTCAGCGCAAGACCTGCCGCGCCAAGAACCGCCACAATCGAGGCGCTGTCCATGCCAAGCTGCCCTGCAATCATAAAAAGCAGGAAGACATTCATCACAAACTGGGTCAGCGCCCGCAGGAAACGAGTCACACCCACATCCATACCGGCATGCTCCATCGAGCGGGACAGCATCTTCTCGATCATCGAAATGACCTTACGTCCAATCAGGAAAATGATGAGCGCCACCAGTACCTTCTGTCCCAATGCCATAAGCCCCGGGCCAATCCGGTGCATGATCGCAGCCATCGTATCCACGTTCAAATTTGCCGGATCCGATAGTGACTCTGCTACCGCCGCGATCTCCTCGCCTGTCAGCTCTGCCGCTGTTGCCATCTATTTCATTCCTTCCTGTACTTACTCTTTTCCCACCTTTTTATCCAGACCTTCTTCCAATCCCGCCTGTCGTCTCGCAATCGAGGACAGACTGATAATCTTGGAGGAAAGCCCCGCCTTCGCCTCTGCCAGCTTATCTGAAATACCCGCCAGGCGTTCTGCTGCCGCAGCAGCTGTCCCCCCGGCTTTTCCATTGAATGCCGCCGCTGCATCCGTCATCATGCTCTGGAGATCGGTTTCAGCCTTTTCTTTTACACTCTTAGTGCTGTGGGTCGTCTTTTTCGCCTTCGCCGGTTTTTCTTTCTTCTCCGGCTCCGTCGGCGTGCAGTTGAAGACGCTGATGCCAAGCGGCGCCAGCTGGATCGTGATGGAATTTTCCTTTCCATCACATTCCTCTGCCTTCGAGGACTTCATACGCGGATTGACCTTTCCGCTTCCGCCGAACTTCTCCGCATCGCTGTTGAAAATCTCTTTGTATTTTCCCTTAAACGGTACGCCGACCGTCAGCTTCTCATGCAGCTGCGGGGCAAAGTTGCAGACAAAGAGCAGTGTCTCATCCGCGCCGCGCCGGAGAAATGCAATGATATTGTCCGCTGCATCCATGCAGTTGATCCACTCGAAGCCTTCCGTCTGATAATCTTTCTGATAGAGTGCCGGATGGCTGGTATAAAAGTGATTTAACTCCTTCACATACTCCTTCATCTGGCTGTGGATCGGATACTGCAGCAGCTCCCACTCGATCGATGCATTCTCATTCCACTCATCCATCTGGGCGAAATCCTGTCCCATGAAGAGGAGTTTCTTGCCCGGATGTCCCATCATAAAACCGTATGCCGCCCGCAGGTTCGCAAACTTGTCCTCAAACGTCTGTCCCGGCATCTTATTGACCAGGGAACCTTTTCCGTGAACCACCTCGTCGTGTGAGAAGACGAGGACGAAATTTTCACTGTAGGCGTAAATCATGCTGAAGGTCAGCTCATTGTAGTGGTGGCACCGGAAATATGGATCCTGCTCCATATAGCCCAGAAAATCGTTCATCCAGCCCATGTTCCATTTATAATCAAAGCCAAGACCGCCGTTCTTCACGTCACCGGTAACCTTCGGCCATGCCGTCGATTCCTCGGCAATCAGAATCGCGCCGTCCTTGCGTCCTCTGAAGACAGAGTTCAGATGCTTTAAGAACTCGACCGCCTCCAGATTCTCATGACCGCCGTACATATTGGCAATCCATTCACCCGGATTCTTGCCATAATCCAGATACAGCATCGACGCCACCGCATCAAACCGGATGCCGTCCGCGTGATAGCGGTCCGCCCAGAACATCGCATTCGCAATCAGGAAGTTTGAAACCCCCGGTCTGCCGTAGTTGTAGATCAGCGTACCCCAGTGCGGATGCGCCCCCTGTCTCGGATCCTTGTGCTCATAGAGGCAGCTTCCGTCAAACTGCGCCATGCCCCATGCATCACGCGGGAAATGTGCCGGAACCCAGTCAAGAATAACGCCAATCCCCTGTCCGTGCAGGTAATCCATAAAATACATGAAATCATCCGGTGTGCCGAAGCGGCTGGTCGGTGCGTAATATCCCGTCACCTGATAGCCCCACGAAGCATCCAGCGGATGTTCCATGACCGGCAGAAGTTCCACATGGGTATACCCCATTTCCTTCACATATTCCGCCAGCTTGACCGCGATCTCACGGTAATTGTAAAACTCTGATCCGACAATCTCGCGTCCTCTCTTATCCACCTCGGTCGGTTTTCGCATCCAGGAACCGAGATGCATCTCATAGATCGACATCGGCGCCGTCTTCGTGTCGAGCGCCGCCCGTTTCTTCATCCAGTCCTGATCGTTCCATTTATATTCGTCCAGATCCCAGACGATGGATGCCGTGTTCGGTCTAAGTTCCGCATAGTTCGCATACGGATCCGCCTTCAGCGCCGGGTCGCCGTTCTTGAACTTAATTTCATATTTATAAACAGCGCCCTTTTTTAGCTCCGGGATAAAAATCTCAAACACGCCCGAATCTCCCAACCGCCGCATCTGGCTGCGTCTGCCATCCCACAGGTTGAAATCACCGACGACACTCACGCGCATCGCTTCCGGCGCCCAGACTGCAAAATAGACGCCGCTCACACCTTTGACCGTCATCGGATGCGCGCCCATCTTATTATAAATGCTGTAGTGGACGCCCGCCTCGAATTTCTTCAAATCCGATTCCGTAAACTGCGGTGCAAAGGAATACGGATCGTGTATCTCGCTTAACGTACCATTATCATAAAACACAAGGAGGGTATAATCCGCCAGAGTCTTGCGCGGAATCAGCGCCGCAAAAAAGCCAGTCTCGTCCGCCATCTCCATCTGGTATTGCTTGCCGGTTGCCGAAAGTTTGACCGTAATATCGCGCGCCGTCGGAATAAACGCCTGTACCAGCATTCCCTCCGGCGTCATATGGGCTCCCAGCATCCGGTGCGGGTTTGCCGCTTCCGAATAGACAATTTCTTCAATTCCAGCCCAGTCCATCAGATCGTATAATGTTTTATCCATACATACGCCCCCTTGCGTTCCTTTGTGGTTTTTGGTTTTAGCTTCATTTTAGCATCCCGCGCCCAATAATACAATCATACACTTCAAAACATTTATGAATTTTCCCGAAATTTCGTGAAAAAACTTGATAAATCAAGGCATCTCATATACACTATTATGGCAGAAGGTTACCATATTACAGTAGCCATTACTGCTCATGCGTTGCACAAACGTTACTGCCGTAGCAGACACCTTTGGAACTGAAAGTGCCATAAGATAACGTCACACAGACAGCAACAGCAGAGAGAGGAGATATATATGGAAGATCAAGATAGAGACCATATTTCGTCCCGAAGCAATTTCTCCGGGCGTTCCGATCAGGAACTGGATGAGATGCTCGATGAACTCCGCGCCGGAAAAATCGGCATCAACCAGCCAGGCCAGAACTCTTCGGAACACGATTTGGAAGATACGCCCGAAGAGAACAACAACGCTTCAGGTACCGGAAATGCCGCAAAATCCAAGAAGGGCAAGAGCCGCAAGGAAGGCTTCAATCTCAAGGACGAGGTCATAAGCTGGATTCAGGTCCTGGTTGCCGCCGCTATTATCGCATTCTGCGTCAACCATTTCATCATCGCCAACAGCGAAGTCCCGACCAGCTCGATGGAAACGACCATCATGGCTGGCGACCGCGTCATCGGCTCACGGTTAAGCTACAAATTCGGAGATCCGCAGCGGGGTGACATCGCCATTTTCATTTATCCGGATGATGAAGCGAAAGGCATCAAAACGTACTATGTCAAACGTATCATTGGTATGCCGGGCGACACGATCGACATCGTAGACGGCAAGGTATACTTAAATGGTTCCGATACACCGCTCGACGAACCGTATCTGCATGAACCGATGGAACCGGAGGAACCGCAGCACTACAAAGTGCCGGATGGCTGCTATTTCATGCTGGGCGACAACCGGAACTATTCCAACGACGCCCGCCGCTGGACGCACAAATACGTCAAGCGCGACAAACTGGTTGCCAAGGTACTGTTCCAGTATTTTCCGAAGATCCAGAAACTGAATTAACCCAATATTTACTTTAGGAAGGAACAAAGAACATCATGAAGAAAGTAGTAAAGTTTGGCGGAAGTTCCCTCGCCAGCGCAAAACAGTTCAAAAAAGTCGGAGATATTATCCGTGCTGATAAATCCAGACGCTACGTTGTACCGTCTGCTCCGGGCAAACGCAACAAAAATGACACCAAAGTAACCGATATGCTCTATGCCTGCTACGAGGCAGCTTCCACCGGCGCAAGCTACGGCAAGCTTCTCTCCGCCATCAAAGAGCGCTATGAGCAGATCATCGACGGTCTGGAGTTGAATTTAAACCTCGATTATGAGTTCAAGACCATCGAGGAAAACTTTATCGCAAAAAAAGGCAGCGATTACGCAGCTTCCCGCGGTGAGTATTTAAACGGTATCATCATGTCCCATTACCTGGGCTATGAGTTCATCGATGCAGCCGAGGTAATCTTCTTTGACGAGAATGGTACATTCCTGTCCGAGAAAACCAATGAAGAGCTGTCCGAACGCCTCGCGCACACTGAGCGCGCCGTTATCCCAGGCTTCTACGGGTCCAATCCGGACGGCACGATCCACACCTTCTCCCGCGGTGGTTCGGATATCACTGGCTCCATCGTAGCCCGCGCGATTCACGCAGACCTCTACGAGAACTGGACCGATGTATCCGGTTTCCTGGTAACCGACCCGCGCATCGTGGAAAATCCGGTTCCGATCGAGACCATCACCTACAAAGAACTGCGTGAACTGGCTTACATGGGTGCCAGCGTCCTTCATGAGGATGCCATCTTCCCGGTACGCCGCGAGGGCATCCCGATCAACATCCGCAACACCAACAAGCCGGAGGATCCGGGTACACTCATCGTCGAGAATACCTGCCGGAAGCCGAAATACACCATCACCGGTATCGCCGGAAAGACTGGTTTCTGCTCTGTCACCATCGAGAAAGCGATGATGAACTCCGAAATTGGGTTTGGGAGAAAAGTTCTGGGTGTCTTCGAGGACTGCGGCATTTCCTTCGAGCATATGCCGTCCGGAATCGACACGATGACCATCTTCGTACACCAGTCCGAATTCGAACAGCATGAGCAGTTCGTTATCTCCAACATCCACCGCGCGGTACAGCCGGATTCCATCGAGCTTGAGTCCGATTTAGCACTCATCGCCGTCGTAGGACGCGGCATGAAGTCCACCCGCGGCACTGCCGGACGCATCTTCTCCGCTCTGGCACACGCCCGCATCAACGTCAAGATGATCGACCAGGGTTCCAGTGAACTCAACATCATCATCGGCGTGAAGAACGCAGATTTCGAGGCGGCTGTGAAAGCGATTTATGATATTTTTATTACGGCGGAGCTGTAAGAGCAAATTTTAAAGTTATTAAGATAAAAAGTCATCTTTGAGACAAACAAAACATCTCAAAGATGACTTTTTATAATTTTATCTTTATGATATACTAATACAGCTACCACCCCTAGACAGGTGCAGAAAGGGGGTGTGCCATTTTGAATATATTTCTGTCTTTTCTTGTGTCCGTCGTGGCAAGTGTAATCGCCTATTACATATGCAAGTGGTTGGACGGACATCGTTAGGTAGTCAGCCAGAGGCTTAAGCCACCTCGCCCAAATGGAATAAAATCCCTCAGGTGTGCCCGCACCTGAGGGATTTGTTTTTGTGCCACTTTGAACACTTTTGTCTTTTCGCCTAATGGCATTATAGCATATGCCAAATATAATTTCAATATGCTCTTTACTTCCGGTTCGCCTTCTCCATATGCACGTTCTTGCCCTTGATCTTCGCACCGCGCATCGCCTGCAGTACAACGTCCGCATGCTCTCTCGGCACCTCGACGAATGTGTAATTATCGAACATATCGATACTTCCGACCATACGTCCCGGCATGCCGGATTCTCCGGCGATCGCACCGAGGATATCGCCCGGACGGATGCCCTGGTTCTTTCCGATGTTGATGAAGAGACGCGCTACGTCCTCATTTCTGCCACGGCTTCCTCTGCCGTTTCTTCCACCACGGCTGCGGCGGCTCTCATCCTCGAGATCCTCCAGCTCACGCAGCGGGCGGTTCTCCTCTAAGAGCTCCTCGCCCTCTTCGCCCATCATCATTTTGAGCAGCGCTGCTGCCAGATCGAGCGTCGTGTAGTCCTCTTCCAGCACACGTTTTTCTACAATATCGATCACCTTGCTCAGATCGCTGTCCTGCAGCACCTCGCCCACCTGGTCGAGAATCTTATCTGCCTTGATGGAGGTCACATCGTCCAGAGACGGAATCGCCTGCGGAATGATGCGGGTCTTGCAGTAGCGCTGGATCTCGCGCAGCTTGTAAACCTCTTTGCCAACTACGAGGTTAAACGCCTTGCCCTCGCGTCCGGCACGTCCAGTACGTCCGATACGGTGTACATAATACTCGTCATCCTGCGGTACATCATAGTTGAATACCGCCTCAACGTCATCGACGTCGATACCGCGGGCTGCCACATCCGTTGCCACCAGAATGTCCGTCCGTCCGGTACGGAATGCACGCATGACACGGTCACGCTGCTCCTGTTTCAAATCGCCGTGAAGCCCTTCTGCAAAATAGCCGCGTCCCTGTAAGCCCTGTACCAGCTCATCGACCTGCTTTTTCGTGTTGCAAAATACCACTGAGAGCTTCGGATCATAGAGATCCAGCAGACGGCACATAACCTCCAGCTTATTCTTCGGTTTTACTTCATAATAATACTGGGTTACCTTCGGAACGGTCAGCTCTTTCTTGACCACGCGCACAATCTGCGGATCTTTCTGGAAGTTCGTCGCGATCCGCTGAATCGCCTGCGGCATCGTCGCTGAGAACATCAGCGTCTGTCTCTCCTCCGGCAGTGCGCTTAAGATGGTTTCCATATCCTCTAAAAAGCCCATGTTCAGCATCTCGTCCGCCTCGTCGAGGACAACCGTGTGGATCTGATCCATCTTGACGGTTTTGCGGCGCATGTGATCCATCACACGCCCCGGCGTACCGATGATAACCTGCACACCATCCTTGAGGGAACGGATCTGACGTCCGATCTCCTGTCCGCCGTAGATCGGCAGAACCTTGACACCGTGCATGTATTTTGCCAGGCGGCGGATCTCCTCAGATACCTGGATGGCAAGTTCACGGGTCGGGCAGAGAATGATCGCCTGCGGCTTCTTATTCTTCGGATCGATCTTCTGTAACAGCGGAATACCAAACGCAGCCGTCTTACCGGTACCAGTCTGTGCCTGTCCGATGATATCCAGTCCCTGCAGTTCCAGCGGAATCGCCTGTCCCTGAATCGGAGAAGCCGCCTCGAACCCCATATCGGTGATCGCACGCATGATCTTTGCATCTAACTCTAAATCTTCAAATCTGATTGTTTCCATTCTATTCCTTTCATTGTCTGATTAACGGTCTGCACATTCCGGAGATACATTTCATATATCATATTAGTTATCTTTTTTGCATTCTTCCGGAATATTTACAAAAAAAGAAAGAGGCAGTTTGCCCCTTTGCAATACGCATAGCTATCACTATACCAGATCATAGTGTGGATGTCAAACAGATGGAGAAAAATTTGACATCCACCCCATTTGGGACTACACTAACAGTTGATTTCATACAGTTGCTGCATGCTCTATGAACCTGCCGGACTGTCACTGCATTTCTTATTTATATACACCCGAAGTTTTGTTGCACCGGATTTTCTCAAAACTTCCAGACATACATCACAGCAGAAAGGAGGACAGCGCCGTTCTTTTTCCAAAAGGTTTTTGATACAGGCGCCTGTTATCATTATGAAAATCATTGATTCACATTTGCACTTTTGTCCCGGTTACCCGCATTTCGATGAGATTGCCATCGAAGCCGGTCATATCAATAATGAAGAGCATCTGCGGGAATGCTTTCAGAAATATAATATCGTCGGCGGCATCGTCATGGGAAACCGCGGCGTTCACCCGGATAATCACACATACCCGGATTTTCTGCGCTATTGCGTCGGCGTCGAAGCACGAAAACTGACGCCGGAAAAGATTCAAAAGACATGCGATCTTGTCGAAGAAAACTTAAAACGGAATACCTGCGTCGGCATCAAACTCTACCCGGGATATGATTCCATCTACGTTACCGACGAGCGCTTCGAACCGATCTACGACCTCGCCAAGGCGTACAAAAAGCCGGTTGCCATCCACACCGGACAGACCGCCGGTTCCAAAGCATTCATCAAATACAGCCATCCGCTGACCCTCGATGAAGCCGCCGTCCGCCATCCGGATGTCCAGTTCGTCATGTGCCACTTCGGCAACCCGTGGCTGATGGATGCCGCCGCCGTTGTCGAGAAAAATGAAAATGTCGCCGCCGACCTCTCTGGGCTTTTAGAGGGCAAATTTGACATTCCGGAGTTTCTGGAAGAGCAGAGCGGGTATATCAGCACCCTGAAAACCTGGCTTGCCTACATCCGCGACTATGATAAGCTCATGTTCGGCACCGACTGGCCGCTCGCCAACTATGAAGATTACATCGAAATTACGAAACGGCTGATTCCGGAAAAATATTGGGAAACTGTGTTCTATCAGGCGGCGGAGCGGATTTATCATTGCAATTTTTAATGGATTTTTAGAAATCATAGCTCTTTTAAACCATAAAAAAGATATTGAAAACGGCTTATTTCAGGCTGTTCCCAGTATCTTTTTTATCTCAAAACATCATTCTTTCCCGGCACCTGTCACATCTAAAAACACATCCGCCACTCTTTCCATCCCCAGATACGCATACGGCAGCAGCAGCATAAAATACACCACCGAATACTGCCCCTTCGCCTCCCAGACCAGATGGAACAGGAATCCCCCAATAAACACGATTCCCGGAAGCAGCATCCCCCATCTGTCCGGTTCTCCACGTTCCTGCCTCTCCCAGACCGTTTCCATTCCCTGTTTTTTCACAGCCTTCACAGTTTTTTCTGCTTCTATCCTCTTTTCCCATGTTCGTTTCATCAGGACATGCTTACTTCGGCTTCCTTTGGCACTCATCCCGGCAATCACCCATACACACGCCATCGCATACACAAACGTCTGCAACAGATTCGCCGCAAAAACATAGAGCCGGTTCAGACCCCCTTCTTCCTTGAAAAGCTCCCATGGCGGGCTTTCCTCCGCCCAGGAGGTATTTCCCACCTCCTGGATCCAGAGACTCTGAAAGGTCGGTTCCGCCCAGATTGACTCGATCTTCCGAACAAAGAAATCAGCGGCTTTCGCCGGTTCCTCTGCCATATCTGAAATCGTTTTCCGCAAATCTGCCTGCGCCCATGCGGCCGCCAGATCCGCATCCCCATCTGCCTTCTGAAAGAGTTTTACCTGATAGCCATTGTACCAGCCCGGTCCACGTTTGCTCTCCTCCAGTCCCATCTGCACCCAGGCAATCATCGGCGCACCGTCCGATACCGTGCGTCCGGTCACAGAAGAAATTCCTGTTTGAATCCCCCGGTTTCCAATCACATACACTGTAATCAGAAGCACCGCTGCCACCAGCAGGCGTGCTTTCCTTCGAAAGACTCCCGAGGATGCCAGATACAAAAACAGCGCCACCAGCACAATCTCATAATTCGACTTGAGGATCACCGCCGCCGCTACTGCTGCCGCGCCAATCCAGAAGTCTCTTCCCCGCCCCTCTTCCACATACCGCACCAGACGTTCCATCGCCAGACACGAAAGTCCAAATCCTGGCATCGTACCGTACACGAAGAGGATATAGAAAGAAAATGGCAGACAGCACGCCATCCACAAAAGCAGGCTGCACCTTTCGTTTCCCCGTACCGTCATCCGCTGCAGGCTCACGATTCCCAGAATAAAAAAACCGATATTTAAAATCTGGAAAACTGCATACGCCACATCCCCAAAGAAAAATACCAGCACTGCCATATAGAGAATCAGCCCGTTCTGAGACGGGTAAGTGTACGCATACCCAAGCGGTCCTTCCGCTGTCCCATACGAATACGCCACCGGCTCCCAGGCGCTGAAATCGCCCTGCAGAAGTCCCTGCGCGGACGCCATACACTGATGAGAGTCAGAACCGCCCCAGGACGGGACAAGGAGAATCCAAAAAAGATAGGCAGCAGCCGATAAAAGAAGCCACTGGTTCTTCCGGCACTTTCGTTCCTTTCTCCGCCTGTAAAACACCGTCAGTCCAATCACACCCGCACCAAAAAACAGGTGCAGAAACAGACTGTCCCTTCCATACTGTACAATCTCAGAACCTCCATAGACCCGGCAGGTCACAACCGCGCTGAGCAGTGTCAGGAAAAAAAGAATTCCTCCCAACAAAATCCGCACCAACCCGACACAAAATTTTTCCAGCATTTCCTTCCTCTCTTCTGTCATTTCTGTCAAATTCAGGTTTCATCATTACTGTTCAAGCATCGTGCCCAGCAACTTTTTATCCCTTTTTCATTCCCATCTCCCCTAAAACTTCACTCATTTTATCAAGTCATTTGCCAAATGTCCACTCTTTCCGGCACTCTTTTTGTTACTGTGAACAGCTACGGATTTGAACCGTTACCTCTTCCCCAAAATATAGCTTGACATTCCTCTTCGGTTCTGATATATC
Organism: Clostridium sp. AF50-3; assembly: GCF_003477445.1. Taxonomy (NCBI): domain Bacteria; kingdom Bacillati; phylum Bacillota; class Clostridia; order Eubacteriales; family Clostridiaceae; genus Clostridium; species Clostridium sp. AF50-3. The sequence goes on from NZ_QUDH01000010.1 coordinate 131,266, forward strand.
TTAAACATAGCAGTCATACAACTGACGGATAAGTGGATCAACCACATGAAGTATGACTGGAAATTGCCGACCGTCTGGGCGTCACAGCACAGACCGTGGGTATTTTTTTTACTTTTTTTCACTCTCACTGTCTCTGCTGGGATCGAAATTTTTCAACCAGGAGGTAAACACATGTCTGCTATGTATCAAACATTCCAAAACACACCTATCTTTCAAACAGCCTGGAGAGGTTTTCTGGGCTCCAAATGGACCGACGAAGTGAACGTCCGCGATTTCATCCAGAACAACTATACGCAATATGATGGCGATGAAAGCTTTCTCGCTGCCCCAACCAGTGCCACTCATCTGCTCTGGGAACGCCTTCAAAAGCTTCAGAAGAAAGAGCACGAAAAGGGCGGTGTGCTCGAATGCGAAACTGAAATCGTATCCAGCCTGACCGCCTATGGTCCGGGATATATCGATCCGGAGCTTAAAGATCTGGAACGCATCGTCGGACTTCAGACCGACAAACCACTCAAGCGGGCTTTTATGCCGTTCGGCGGAATCAAGATGGCGGAGGAAGCCGCCAAAACCTACGGCTACCATGTCAATCCAAAATTTCATAAAATCTTTACCGAATACCATAAAACCCACAACCAGGCCGTCTTCGATGCATATACCCCGGAAATGAAAACCGCCCGCCACTGCCATATCGTCACCGGACTTCCGGATACCTATGGACGCGGCCGGATCGTAGGCGACTACCGCCGGATCGCCCTGTACGGAATCGATTTCCTAATTCAGGAAAAGAAAAAGGATCTGGAACGCTGTGGAAATGGCGCCATGTTTGATGACATCATCCGCCAGCGGGAAGAGATCGCCGAGCAGATCCGCGCTCTAAAGGACATTCAGGAGATGGCTGCCATCTATGGTTTTGATATCTCCCGTCCGGCTTCCAATGCCAAAGAAGCCGTCCAGTGGCTCTACTTCGGTTACCTCGCTGCCGTTAAGACCCAGAACGGTGCCGCCATGAGTGTCGGACGCATTTCCACCTTCCTTGATATCTACATCAACCGGGATTTAACAGAACAAACACTGACCGAGATCGAGGCGCAGGAATTAATCGACCATATGACAATGAAATTCCGCATGGTAAAATTTGCCCGGATCCCATCCTACAACCAACTTTTCTCCGGCGATCCGGTCTGGGCAACGCTGGAAGTTGCCGGTCTGGGACAAGACGGGCGTCCGATGGTAACGAAAAACGATTTCCGCTTTTTACATACGCTGGAAAATATGGGACCGTCCCCGGAACCAAACCTGACCGTCCTTTACTCTTCCCGCCTGCCAGAGGCATTTAAGAAATATGCTGCCAAAATCTCCATCAACACATCCTCGATCCAGTATGAAAACGACGATGTCATGCGTCCGATCTGGGGGGACGACTACAGCATCTGCTGTTGCGTCTCCGCCACCCAGACAGGCAAGGAAATGCAGCTGTTCGGCGCCCGTGCCAATCTTGCCAAATGCCTTCTCTATGCCATCAACGGAGGCAGAGACGAGAAATACACTGCCAAAGACGGACGTCCGATGCAGGTTGGTCCAGCGTATGCGCCGATCACATCCGAATACCTCGATTATCAGGAAGTCATGCATAAATACGATCAGATGCTGGACTGGCTGGCGGGCATTTATGTGAATATCCTCAATTTGATTCACTATATGCACGATAAATATTACTATGAGTCCGCTGAGATGGCGTTGATCGACACGGATGTCCGGCGTACCTTTGCCACCGGAATTGCCGGTTTCTCCCACGTGGTCGATTCTCTCTCCGCGATCCGGTATGCAAAAGTGAAGGTCATCCGTGATGAATACGGCATCGCCCGCAAGTTTGAGACAGAGGGCGATTTCCCACGCTACGGAAATGATGACGACCGCGCCGACGAGATTGCCGTATGGCTGTTAAAAACCTTTTTACATAAAGTAAAAAAATACCACACCTACCGGAATTCCGAGGCAACCACCTCGATCCTCACGATCACCTCCAATGTTGTATATGGCAAGGCAACCGGCGCACTTCCGGACGGACGGCCGGCATTCACCCCGTTTGCCCCAGGCGCAACTCCTTCCTACGGCGCAGAGCAGAACGGTCTGCTCGCTTCTTTAAACTCGGTCGCAAAGCTTCCATATGAATATGCGCTCGACGGCATCTCCAACACAGAAACGATTGCACCGGGGGCGCTCGGTCACTCCGAGACAGAACGGAAAAATAACCTGGTTCACGTCCTGGACGGATATTTTGATCAGGGCGCGCATCATTTAAATGTAAATGTCTTTGGAATCGAAAAACTGAAGGACGCGATGGAACACCCGGAAAAACCGGAATATGCCAACTTCACCATCCGTGTTTCCGGATATGCCGTTAAATTTATCAATCTGACCAGAGAACAGCAGCTCGACGTGATCGCCCGTACCTGCCACGAGGTGCTGTAACGATGCATACCGGTTATATTCATTCCATCGATACCTTCGGCTCCGTAGACGGTCCCGGTGTCCGCTTCGTGGTATTCATGCAGGGCTGTCTCATGCGCTGCCGCTACTGCCACAATCCGGATACATGGGTACTGCCAAAGGAACTTTCCCTCCCGGACGTCTCCACCCACACCTCCGGCACATCCGCTCTTTTCGAAGGTGTTTCTTGCCCATCTAAACACACCGGTTCGCAGGAAATCACCCCGGAAGCACTTCTTCGCCAGGCACTCCGCTACCGGAGTTACTGGCGCGGGGGCGGCGGCATCACCGTCAGCGGCGGAGAACCGCTCCTTCAAGCTGACTTTTTATGTGAACTTTTCCAGCTTGCCAAAGAACAGCACATTCACACCACACTGGACACCGCGGGACAGCCATTTACCACCGCCGAACCTTTCTTTTCCCACCTGACCACGCTTTTAGAGCACACCGATCTTGTTATTCTGGATCTGAAACACATCGATCCGGAAAAACATCGTCTTCTGACTGGGCACTCCAACGAATCCATTCTTTCCTTTGCCCGGTTTTTAGACCAGATTCATAAGCCCCTGTGGATCCGGCATGTTTTAGTCCCCGGCATTACCGATGATCCGGCCAACCTGCATGGAATCCGTGCATTTCTGGACACACTTTCAAATGTGGAAAAGGTAGAAATTCTCCCATACCACACGCTCGGCATCTATAAATGGGAAACGCTCGGCATTCCCTATTCCCTGTCCGACATCCGTATCCCGGACGAGAACGATCTGAAGCGGGCAAGCCAAATCTTGTTGGGATGAAAAAGAATGTGCCTTGGCACCTTCGGGCGTCTCACGCGGTCGCTTGCGACATGTTTCTGCTTCGCGCGAGTGCGCATCCTCGCGGAGCATTTTATATTTCATAGGACGCAATTTCCTATGAAATATAAAACGGCCCTTGGAAAGCGCTCCTGTTTGCGTTTCCCAAGGGTCGTTTTTATGTGGCTTACCCAGTCATCAGACTTTAAACCGGTATCCAACACCCCATATCGTCTCAATATACTGCGGTTTCGCCGTGTTGAACTCGATCTTCTCACGGATCTTCTTAATATGCACGGTAACCGTCGCGATATCTCCCAATGACTCCATATCCCAGATCTCGCGGAAGAGTTCTTCCTTGGTAAATACATGGTTCGGGTTCTGTGCTAAAAAGGTCAGCAGGTCAAATTCCTTCGTCGTGAAGTTCTTCTCCTCGCCGTTGATGTAAACGCGGCGGGCAGTCTTATCAATCTTGAGTCCCCGGATCTCGATGATCTCGTTTTCCGGCATACCGCTGCCGATCAGGCGCTCATAACGCGCCAGATGCGCCTTGACACGCGCCACCATCTCGCTCGGACTGAATGGTTTCGTGATATAATCGTCCGCGCCCAGTCCCAGACCGCGGATCTTGTCAATATCGTCCTTTTTCGCAGATACCATGATGATCGGTGTGTTTTTTACTTCCCGGATCTTCTTGCAGATCTCGAAGCCATCGACCCCTGGCAGCATCAGATCAAGAATCAGAAGATCAAAATCTTCCTCCATGCCGCGTTTCAGTCCCGTTTCTCCATTATTTTCTATCTCAACCTCAAAACCAGAAAGCTCCAGATAATCTTTTTCCAGCTCTGCAATACTCTCCTCGTCTTCTACGATTAATATTCTGCTCATCTGTGAATTCCTCCTGCTGTTTTTATTTAAACGACCAAACTTCAAATCACTATGCCCCGACATACTTGCGCAAAACGAAATGGATCTCCGTTCCGATGCCTTCCTTGCTGGTCGCCCAGATGCGTCCGCCGTGATCTTCGATAATCTTCTTTACGATCGAAAGCCCGATGCCGCTACCGCCCTTGGACGAATTTCTCGACGAATCCGTCCGGTAGAAACGATCGAAAATATACGGCAGATCTTTCGCCGCGATTCCCTTTCCGTTGTCCTCGATGATGACCTGGATAAAATCGCCGTCATCCTTGATGCGGATATTTAAAATACCCTTTTTCTTGTCCAGATATTTGAGCGAATTTCCGATAATGTTGTTGATCACTCGCTTCATCTGCTCCGCGTCCGCGATCACGACCACATCCTCGTCCACATAGTTGAAATATCCCAGCTCGATGCCGCGCGTCTCCATATCCAGACCAACTTCCTCAACACAATCACCAAAATATTCCGCCACATTGATCTTTGAAAAGTTATACGGAATCTTGTTCGTATCAATCTTCGAATAGAACGTCAGCTCGTCAATCAATCGATCCATATCGTTTGCTTTATTATAAATCGTCCGAATATATTTATTCAATTTCTCAGGTGAAGAAGCCACGCCATCCTGAATGCCTTCCACATACCCCTTGATCGCCGTGATCGGAGTCTTCAGATCATGGGAAATATTGCTGATCAGCTCTTTGCTCTCCTTGTCGTACTGGAGTTTTTCTTCCTGCGATTCCTTGAGACGCAGGCGCATCTCCTCGAAATCCTGGCAGAGCATTCCGATCTCATCTTCATCATCCACATCGAGCGTAAAGTCCAGATTTCCATCCCGGATCTGCTTGGTCGCCTCCTGCAGCTTGTGCAGCGGACGCAGCAGAGAACGGTAGATCCACATGATCAGCAGACCGCCCATAAAACTGATGATCAGCACGCCGAGAAGCAGCATCTCTCCGAGCAGCGCCTTGATCTCCGGCACATAATCCCCGACGTTCGTCACGATGAACACACTGCCCTGTGAATCATCTGAAAACCGGAAATCGATCTGTTTGACCAGATGCTGTTCCTCGCCATCCATGTAAATACTGCCTGCCATACTTCCCTGATCACCGTACGGCGCCAGCCGTTCGCAGAGCTCGCGTCCATCCTCGCTTCCGCAGAATGTGATGTCCTTGCCCTTGCGGATGACTAGATACGAATATTTATCGCGCAGTTCTTCATTGACCTTGCTCAAATAAGCCGGTTCTTCAAATAAATCTGTATTTTCCCCGACCGCCTCGCGGATCTCCTCCTGGATTCCCTGCGTCAGCCGGTTAAACACCTGTGTCTGATTGCCGGAGAGCAGATCGATCTGCTCCGACAGCCCGTATGTTTTCTGAAACAGATGCTCCTGATAGTTTACGAGTCCGAACGCCGCCACAAATATGAGCACAATCGGAACGACCGTAATCGTCACAAAAGCAATCGCCAGACGTGTGCGTATCTTCATCCTATTTCCTCCAGTCATTGCCCGGTCTGATACCAGATTGCCCCTACAAAAATCCTCCCGCAAAACTGCGTCGGACTTCTGCGCTTTTGCTCCTGATATCTTCCACAAATAGTGTATCATATTTTGCAGATTACGTCTCTAAAAGTATTATAAATAAAAAAGCATGTGCCTTTTTGTGTAATAAAAGAGACTGCCGCAAAAGCGGCAGCCCCCTCGTTCTGATCTTATGATTTTTTACGGGCAGATATCCCTGCAGCGTTTCCTACTTTTACAGATACGCCTTTAATTCATCCACCTTATCCAGCTTCTCCCACGGAAGATCCAGATCGTCGCGACCGAAATGTCCGTATGCAGCCGTCTGTTTGTAGATCGGGCGGCGCAGGTCAAGCATCTTGATGATGCCAGCCGGACGCAGGTCAAAGTGCTTGCGGATCATCTCAACCAGCTGATCCTCACGCAACTTGCTGGTTCCGAATGTATCTACCATGATGGAGGTCGGCTGTGCAACACCGATCGCATAGGAAAGCTGAATCTCACATCTGTCTGCCAGTCCAGCTGCTACGATGTTTTTCGCAACATAGCGGGCTGCGTATGCAGCAGAACGATCCACTTTTGTGCAGTCTTTTCCGGAGAATGCGCCGCCGCCGTGACGCGCCATGCCGCCGTAGGTGTCCACAATGATCTTACGTCCGGTCAGACCGCTGTCTCCATGCGGACCGCCGATAACGAAACGTCCGGTCGGATTGATAAAGAATTTTGTATTCTCATCAACCATCTCTGCCGGCAGAATCTCGTCAAATACATATTTTTTAATATCCTTATGGATCTGCTCCTGGGTTACTTCCTCGTCATGCTGGGTGGAAAGAACCACTGCATCCAGACGGGATGGTTTGCCGTTCTCATCGTACTCTACGGTTACCTGTGTCTTGCCGTCCGGGCGCAGGTAGCGCAGGGTTCCGTCTTTGCGGACCTTGGTCAGCTGGCGTGCCAGTTTGTGTGCCAGATAAATCGGATATGGCATATATTCATCCGTTTCGTTGGTCGCATAACCAAACATCATACCCTGATCGCCGGCACCGATTGCCTCCAGCTCCTCGTCGGTCATCTTGTTCTCTTTTGCTTCCAGCGCTTTATCAACTCCCATCGCGATATCCGGGGACTGCTCGTCCAGTGCCACGATCACGCCGCAGGTATCACAGTCAAAACCGTATTTCGCACGGTCATAACCGATCTCACGGACGGTATTGCGGACTACCTTCTGGATATCCACATAGCCTTTCGTTGTGATCTCGCCCATAACCATAACCAGACCGGTTGTCGTCGCCGTCTCACAAGCCACACGGCTCATCGGATCCTGCTCTAAGAGCGCGTCCAGAATCGCATCGGAAATCTGATCACACATTTTATCCGGATGTCCTTCGGTTACTGATTCAGATGTAAAAAGTAATCTCTCCATATTTTCTCCTTTGATAAATTTGTCGTAAGACGTAAAAAAAGTCCGCAGCAACACGGACTTGATTATCTCGATCAAATCCTCTTATTGCTCGATAAACCGATCTACCGGTTCCTCGCTCAGGCTGGCACCTTCCGTTCCCTGCTGAGACTAATTTCCAGTCCCATGTAACGGGGTTGCCGTGACTTCATAGATCCTTTGTATCTCCATCACTCTGAATAAGGGATATATACGAACTTTTTAATTGTTAAAAGCTTCAACAGTACGATAACATACTCCGCGGTGTCTGTCAAGCAATATGTGACACCGCATTCTTTTTTATCAGCCCACTTTGAGTCTGAACTTCTGCGCCTCTTTCTCGGAATCGACTTTCTCGATCACCGCGCCAAGTCCCTGCAGCTTCTTCTCAAAATGCTCATAGCCTCTCTGGATATAACCGATCTCATCGACAGTCGTATATCCTTCCGCTGCCAGCCCCGCAATGACCAGGGCAGCGCCTGCGCGCAGATCTGGTGCCTCCACCTGTGCTCCAGTCAGCTTCTTCACGCCGGTAATGATCGCGGTATTGCCCTCAACCTTGATGCGTCCACCCATGCGGGCAAGTTCGTCCACATATTTAAAACGGTTTTCAAAAATACTCTCGGTCACTACACTGGTTCCCTCTGCCAGTGCCAGTGTCACGGTGATCTGCGGCTGCATATCAGTCGGAAATCCCGGATACGGAAGTGTCTTGATATCGGTATGCACATGGCTCGGGCGTCCCACAACACGAACCGCCTCATCAAACTCCGTCACCTCACAGCCCATCTCGATAAGCTTCGCAGAAATTGCTTCCAGATGCTTCGGAATGACATTCTGTACCATCACGTCGCCGCGGGTGATCGCTGCCGCACACATAAATGTACCTGCCTCGATCTGGTCCGGGATGATCGAATATTCGGTTCCATGCAGCTTGTGGACGCCGCGGATGCGGATCACGTCGGTTCCGGCACCCTTGACATTGGCTCCCATGCTGTTTAAGAAGTTCGCCACATCGACGACATGTGGTTCTTTCGCCGGATTCTCGATGATCGTCTCGCCCTCTGCCAGCGTCGCTGCCATCATGATATTGATCGTCGCGCCGACCGACACCATATCCAGATAAATATGGGTACCAACTAAATCAATCGCATGTGCGAGCACCGCGCCATTTTCCACCTGTACCTTCGCACCGAGGGCACGGAAGCCCTTTAAATGCTGGTCGATCGGACGGCTGCCGATGTTGCATCCGCCCGGAAGCGGAACCTGTGCGCTTTTATACTTGCCAAGCAGGGCGCCAATAAAATAGTAGGAAGCTCGGATCCGGCGGATGTACTCGTCATCCACATGGATCGCATGAATCCCCTTCGCATTGATGCGGACAGTGTGCCGGTCAATCCGGTCTACCATCGCGCCAATCTCCGAAACAGCCTCCAGAAACACGTTGATATCACGCACGTCCGGCAGATTTTCTATTAAAACATCCTCGTCCGTCAGAATCGATGCCGCCAAGATTCCCAGCGCCGCATTCTTCGCTCCGCTGATAGTCACTTCGCCTACCAGCGGATTTCCGCCCTTCATAATAAATTGTTCCATTCTGCACCTCAAAATCTATTATCTTACGATACTTACACGCGCCAGACGGCGCCTCAAATCTTTAATATTTTCTTAAATTTATATCATGTTATCTACATGATTATATCATAACATCTCAATTTGTAAAGCACTGGCTTTCCGTTTATTACTGTTCACGCATATGTGCCCAGTAATGGAATTTGCCGTGGCTTCGCATTTTAATACGGCAAATTCCTGCTGCCACCACGTTTTCTTACGGCACTTTCGGTTCCAAAAGTGCCTACCCGTGAACAGTAATTTCCGTTTTTCCCTTAATTGGCAAGGAAACAAATGAAATCATTGCCTCCGTTTCCCTCGAAAAATGCCGCTGCATCGTTGAGTCCCATCTTATCCGTGTAGGCAAATTCCGTGCCCGGATACCAGAGACAAGAGATGTTGTACGCGTCGTATCCACAGATCAGACCATAGCTTCCGTCTCCCAGATATGCCACCACCGGCATGCCCGCGTAGACAAAGTAGAGAATCTGGTTCAGCGTCAGCCCGCGTGCGTCGATTAACTCTGTGCCATCCGAGGAGGTCGTCTTTCCGTCCGCCATATCCGACAGATAGCGGCTGACGGTTCCCGCCATATTCTGGACGTCGCGGATCGTCTTCGCGTCGCTCCGGTTTGCTCTCACCCAGACAACCCGGTCATTTTCATCCGTTACAAGTCCCATGCCATCGTAAGCTGCCTGCACCGCGCTGGAAAATTCCGCATACGAGCCTTTCAGGCGTCCCTCGCTGTAGGCACTGTAAATCCGCTGTGCAGCCGCGCCATTGTTCTGAAGCACAATCACATCATTTTCTTCTGCTGCCACCTGCTTCGGAACATGCACCTTCGTGCTCCGTGCCGTCTTGCCTGCATCCAGCTTGACGCAGTAGAGACGCCCCTTTGCGCTGTCATTTAACGTAGCGATTCCATCCAGTGGATCTTTCGACACTTCCTCATTACAGACCAGCGTGTCCTCGTCCATCGGCTGATAGCCGCTTCCTATCTGGCGCATCCGTGACAGATGAACCCGGCTGTCCTGAATCCGCACATCCACCAGGCTGACACCCGGCTTCTCATAGCGGGTCTCCATCTCCATATTGCTGCCGACGATCTCGACCGCATACAGCGGAAGCCCCGTCACGCGTCCATCCATCGTAAGCTGCTCGTTCGGATGAGCAAGCCCGTAGACTAAGTCGGTTCCGACAAATCCGATCAGCCGGATCACGGTCTGATCCGGGAAGGAAATCTCATCCTTCTTGCCTGTCTCCAGATTCATGACATGCAGCTTGGTCGAACGGTAAATATCCGCCCCATCCTGCCACGCAATCCGGGAGGCATCCGTGCTGACTGCAAAATTTTCCTCCGTCAGGCCATCTGCCACCACCATGTACTCTTTTCCCGTCAGATCGACACTGTAAACCGCATGGTTCATCAGCACATACAGCGTCTGCCCGCCGCTTAAGTAGCACAGCTGGTTGATATCCTGGCGCAGGTTGCCGTAATCGGTCGATGCCGGCAGATACAGCCGCTCTGTCAGGGCATTTCCCGCAGTCTCATAGCGGTATAGCGCGATTCCCGTCGTTCCCTCGTGGTTACCGCGGCTCATATAGCCGTACACGGCAAAATCAATCTGGCCTGCCTCGCTCACATCCAGAATCTTGATTCCGTAGGTATCATAATTGACCCTCGTATCATTCTCGCTCTTGCGGAACGCAAATACCTTTGTGCTCTCTTTTTTTCCTGTATCATAAATCCAGAGCGCCCGGTTTGCCACAAAGGCACGGTATTTCCCCGCTTCATCCTGCATCGACTGCAGATCCTCCGCATCCGAAACCCCCAGCTGAATCCGGTCACCAGAATAGGCGCTGCTCTCCCCCGTAAAAATCTGGTCCGCGCGGCGGTCATAATTCATCATGTAGATGCGCTGTGCGCCCAGCTTCATCGTGAAGCTCTCGATCACATCGTAATAAGCAGCCGCCTTGCCATCCTTCATCTCACTTACAACATACTTTAAATCGATCGTCCCAATGATGCCCTGCAGCTCCCGCAGATGAATTTCCGGTTCGCTGACCCGCTCCATCGAAAGCCCTTTCCAGGTCAGTTGGCTGAAATCGCTTTTTAACGTCACATGTCCCAACGAACTGTTGTCCGCATTCGGATCCGTCTCCAGATAGGTCGTCAGCTCCCTCGCTGAATCATAATCAAACGTCTTTTCAGAAAAGGACACCGCCAGATCGACCATCTCCTGCACACGGCTCTCCTGCTGCCACATCACGCGCGTGTAAAATAGATCGCCGGGTGCTTTTCCGTCGCGATCGCAATCGTTAAGCGGTATTCGCTTTCCTCCGTCAGAAGGTTCTGGATCGGAAGCTCCGCAGAAACCTCTTCCCCTGACTGTTCCCAGTGGTCAAGCGTTGTCCGTTCTACCAGACGTTCGCCGTCCAAACTGCGGATCTCATACTGCATCCCCGTAATCTGGGAGTCCAGCTTGTCGATCGTCACCGACAGTTTCCGGTCTGCCGGAAGCAGCGTCAGATCCCCGCGTCCAGCCGCTTTCTGGCTGTCCTCCACGAAACCGTCCAGCTCGTTCATCCGCCGTCCCAGAATATTCACATAAGCGACTGGAAGGTTCGCGTCCTCAATCGAGGTATAGACCGCCCCATCCTCCCGCAGCTGCATCCAGGACCAGGTAAAATAACCGGCTGCTGCCAGCACAAATAAGATCAGTAAAATCAGTATCTTTTTCAGGTTTTTCTTCATATATCAAATCAATTCCTTTTATCTCTCCACCATACCAGTTCCGTATCTTCACAGGTACAGGAAAATCTACCCGCCGAACTGTTTCCGTTTTGTCATGCACGCCAAAAACTGCCGCAGGCACCCATCTGTCCCGGCGGCAGCCTTTGTTTCAGTATAACACAAGCAGGCTTCAAATTCCAGAATTTCTATGATTTGTAAGAACTCCGATTGTGTTACTGTTCACGCATACGTGCCCAGTAACCCGATTGTTCTTTTTCCAAATCGGTAAAATTCGTTGTCACACCTGGATGTTACCGCATTTTAATTTAAAAAATTTACACCTGAAAACCGCAATTTCAGCACTTCCGACACCGTCTTCGCTCCTGCAGCTCATTCATTAATAAAACCTGAAGAAAATCCTGAAGCGGCGCTCCCCACGGATTCCCCCGGTCTCCCCCGGGCGCGGTCCCGGCGGCGGAGGCGGCGGTCCCCACGGAT